>NZ_JALW01000001.1:0-130550 GCF_000710795.1 Enterobacter sp. T1-1
GAAAAGTAAAAGGCCCTTACGGGCCTTTTTTATGTCCGCGTTTTTCTCACGCGATCCGCGTATATCGACAATGTCTGTTTTAATACGTCCAGCGTAACCGGTTTCGACAGACAGCTGTCCATTCCTGACTCCAGGCAGCGCTGTTTCTCTTCCGCCAGCGCATTCGCCGTGACGCCAACCACCGGCAACGTCAGACCAAGCTGGCGGATACGCTGCGTCAGACGATAGCCGTCCATATTGGGCATATTCACGTCGCTGAGAACGATATCAATATGGTTTTTACTGAGCACATTCAGCGCATCCACACCGTCATTGGCGGTTTTGCATTGATAACCCAGCGAGCCCAGCTGGTCAGCCAGCAGGCGACGGTTAATCGGATGGTCATCCACGACCAGAATCATCATATCGTCGTTCACCGACGCCAGCGATTCCGGTGACGGCAGGGTCGCCGCGCCATCGTTCTCTTCGAGCTGCACGCTGTAGATGCGCGCCAGCAGCCCCAACAGCTCATGTGGCGTCGCTACACTGTGAACCCACTCGCCCGGCGCACGCTCAACCGGAATACCGATGTGGCGACGACAGAACATCACCACGCCCCTTCCCTGCCACGGTTGCGCCAGCGTGTCATCGGTGATCAGCACATCGTCCACGTCCGGCGTCTGGCCTTCATAACGGGAAACCCGCACGCCGCTGTGGTTCAGCAGTGCCGTCAGATAATCATTCAGCGAGGCGTTGTGCACCGCCAGCCAGCAGCGCTTATCGCTCAGGCCGTCAACCGTCGTTTTCGCCGGATACTGCGCAGAATAGAGCGGAATACGAATGGTGAACTGGCTGCCCATACCGGGTTCGGTATCCACCGAGATATCGCCGTCCATCATGCTGACGAGCTTCTCACAAATTGCCAGCCCCAGTCCGGTCCCCTGGAAGTTACGCTGCACGCCGGTACCAACCTGGAAGAACGGGTCAAACAGACGAACCACTTCCTTCGCCGGGATCCCAACGCCGGTATCCCGCACGCGAATGCTCAGGTAGTCCCCTGCCCGGCATACATGCAACACGATACAGCCGATGTCGGTGAACTTGATGGCGTTACTGAGCAGGTTCGAAATGACCTGCTGCAGACGCATAGGATCGCCATGCAGCGTCAGCGGTACGTCTGGCTCAATAAAGCAATAGAGACCCAGCTGTTTACGTACCACCAGCGGCAGATAGTTGGCGCTGATGTGGTTCATCACCTCGCGCGGAGAGAACTCTCGCGGTTCAATTTTCAGCTGCTCGGACTCAATTTTCGAGAAATCGAGAATGTCGCTGATGATTTTCAGCAGCAGGCTTGAGGAGTTGTTCATCGCCGTCACCAGGCGATCAACGCCTTTCGGCAGCTCTTTGGTTTGCAGCAGATCGAGGTTGCCGATAATCCCGTACAGCGGCGTACGCAGTTCGTGACTGACGGTGGCAAGGAACATGGATTTCGACTGGCTGGCCTGCTCTGCCGCCTGGGCCATCTCCTGCAAAGACTCTTCCATCTTCACACGTGCGGAGACATCCACCAGCACGCAAATCGCCACGTTTTCATTGCGATAGCGCGAATGCACGAAGCTTATCTGTAAGTTGGTGTGGGTGCTGGTCAGCACGTCGACAAAATTCACCTGCTGACCACAGATAATTTGCGTCAGCCTTTGCCGGTCCTCGTGCGTCAGCATGTTCAGGTAGTTATGCGCCAGTTCATTACTGAGGATATTGGTGCCGTCCTGGGTGCGCAGGATACAGATCCCCACCGGTGCGGAGGCAACAATCTTACGGTTAAACTGCTCGTGTTCCTCCAGACGCTGGGCATCGCTTTCAGCGGGGATAAAAATCTTCCGCTCATACATCCGCGCCAGGGTAAACAGCGCGCCACCGGCCAGCACGTTCAGTAGGATGGCATTCATGATAAGAATACGGATCCGCTCAAGCACCATATCCACCGGCAGGGAATAGACGATACTCAGCGACGATGGCGGTAAGCTTTTCTTCAGCACCAGCTCACGGAATCCTGAGGTATAGCCAAACCACGAACGCTCCTGCATCCAGTGCGGATCGACGTTCAGGCGATTATCCGGCCCGGTGAGTGAAATCAGGGGATGGCCGTTCTCATCCAGAATGGTCACTCCCATCGGCAGGCTGCCCGGCGTGAAGAAGTTTTCCATGCGGATGGTCTGTTCAATGCCCAGTAGCGCCTGCAGGCGATTGCCCAGATAAACTGGCGTCAGCGCATAGAAATAGCCCACGCCCATGCGCGGCCCCTGGCTTATCCAGAAGATGTTATTCCCGCGCTCGTCCTGCGGCGCATTGCGGTATTTCAAAATGCGTTCATGCAGGCTTTTCAGCGCATCATCACGTTCGACGGGCACATCGCGCAGGCCAAAGTCGGCCATACAGAGGTTTTCGCTGCCAATCAGGAACACGCGGTTCAGGTCATAGGCGGCGGAGAAGTTGTCGCGCCAGTAGCGCATAAACCAGGAGAGCGATTCCAGGGAACCGCGCCAGGTGTTGCTCATGGCGGAGCAGTCGGAATCCGGGAACAGCGGCTCGAAATCCGGTACTTCGGTTTTGTCATTACGCCCGCGGATGGCAAGAATACCGTTTTCCGCCGTCAGGCGATTTTCGGCAATGTACTTCAGCTCCTTCATCACGTCGGAGGTGCGCTGAATATAGCGCTGGGCCTGATCGGAACTTAGGTTAAATTCCTGACGGATCTCCGCTTCTTTCTGGTGCAGCGCGTTGACGATGTAAAACACCGAGGACAAGGCCACCAGTAACCAAAGCAAGAGCGCCAGCGCCCGAAACAGATAGCGAGAGACTTTCAGCGTGGTTCGAAAGGAGACGAGGTATTTCAAAGGGGCGAGGCTCCGCCGTCGGGGTCAAAAAGAATGTGGTTAAGGTAGCGGTAAACGCGGCTTGTCGCAACGTTGACTTGTCTGCATCTGCAAAAGAAAAGGGCCGGAATCCGGCCCTTTATGCGTCAGGAGACATTACTCGTCAGCATCATCCGCTGCATCATCGTCGGTGTCCACTTCCGGTGCGATATCATCATCACCTTCCGCGACGCTACCGTCGATGGAGTCGAGCTCTTCGTCGTCCACTGGCTCAGCAACACGTTGCAGACCCACCACGTTTTCATCTTCCGCCGTACGGATGAGGATAACGCCCTGGGTATTACGACCCACCACGCTAATCTCCGACACGCGGGTACGCACCAGCGTACCGGCATCGGTGATCATCATGATCTGGTCGGCATCGTCTACCTGCACCGCGCCCACAACGGAACCGTTGCGCTCGGTCACCTTGATAGAGATAACGCCCTGCGTGCCACGCGACTTGGTTGGGTATTCCCCTTCCGCGGTACGTTTACCGTAACCATTCTGCGTCACGGTCAGGATAGCCCCTTCCCCGCGCGGAATAATCAGAGAAACGACGCTGTCTTCGCCCGCCAGTTTGATACCGCGAACGCCCGTTGCGGTACGACCCATTGCGCGGACGGCGTCTTCTTTGAAGCGCACCACTTTACCGGCTGCGGAGAAGAGCATGACTTCATCTTTGCCTGAAGTCAGATCGACGCCAATCAGCTCATCGCCTTCGTTCAGGTTCACCGCGATGATACCGGCAGAACGTGGACGGCTGAACTCGGTCAGCGCGGTTTTCTTCACGGTACCGCTGGCAGTCGCCATAAAGACGTTCACGCCCTCTTCGTACTCGCGTACCGGCAGAATGGCGGTGATACGTTCGTTCGCTTCCAGCGGTAGCAGGTTAACGATCGGACGACCACGTGCACCACGGCTCGCTTCCGGCAACTGGTAGACCTTCATCCAGTACAGACGACCCCGGCTGGAGAAGCAGAGGATGGTGTCATGGGTGTTCGCCACCAGCAGACGGTCAATAAAGTCTTCTTCTTTAATACGTGCCGCAGATTTGCCTTTACCACCACGACGCTGTGCTTCGTAGTCAGTTAACGGCTGATACTTCACGTAGCCCTGGTGAGACAGGGTCACAACAACGTCTTCCTGGTTGATCAGGTCTTCGATGTTGATATCTGCGGAGTTGGCGGTGATTTCGGTGCGACGCTCATCGCCGAACTGATCGCGGATCAGCTCCAGCTCTTCGCGGATCACTTCCATCAGGCGCTCTGCGCTGCCCAGGATGTGCAGCAGTTCAGCGATCTGCTCCAGCAGCTCTTTATATTCGTCGAGCAGTTTTTCATGCTCAAGGCCGGTCAGTTTCTGCAGACGCAGATCCAGAATCGCCTGGGCCTGCTGTTCAGTCAGGTAGTACTGACCATCACGCACGCCGAATTCAGGTTCCAGCCACTCAGGACGCGCGGCGTCATCACCGGCACGCTCCAGCATTGCCGCAACGTTGCCCAGATCCCACGGACGGGAAATCAGCGCGGTTTTCGCTTCCGCCGGGGTTGGCGCGCGACGGATCAGTTCAATGATCGGGTCGATGTTGGCCAGCGCCACGGCCAGTGCCTCAAGGATGTGGGCACGGTCACGCGCTTTGCGCAGTTCGAAAATAGTACGACGGGTCACCACTTCGCGGCGGTGACGGACAAACGCGCTCAGGATCTCTTTCAGGTTCATGATCTTCGGCTGACCATGGTGCAGTGCAACCATGTTGATACCGAAGGAGACCTGCAGCTGAGTCTGGGAGTACAGGTTGTTCAGCACAACCTCGCCCACCGCGTCGCGTTTGATTTCAATCACGATGCGCATACCGTCTTTATCAGACTCGTCGCGCAGCGCGCTGATGCCTTCAACACGTTTTTCTTTTACCAGCTCGGCGATTTTTTCAATCAGTCGCGCTTTGTTCACCTGATACGGGATCTCGTGAACAATGATGGTTTCACGGCCGGTTTTGGCATCTGCTTCCACTTCGGCGCGGGCACGGATGTAAATCTTGCCGCGACCGGTGCGGTACGCTTCTTCAATACCACGACGACCGTTGATGATGGCCGCCGTCGGGAAGTCCGGGCCCGGGATGTGTTCCATCAGCCCTTCAATGCTGATGTCTTCATCGTCGATATAGGCCAGGCAGCCGTTGATCACTTCGGTGATGTTGTGCGGCGGAATGTTGGTCGCCATCCCTACGGCGATACCGGACGAACCGTTCACCAGCAGGTTAGGGATCTTCGTTGGCATGACGTCAGGAATTTTTTCCGTGCCATCGTAGTTATCAACGAAATCAACCGTCTCTTTTTCCAGGTCGGCCATCAGCTCATGGGCAATTTTCGCCAGACGGATTTCCGTATAACGCATTGCCGCGGCGGAGTCGCCGTCGATAGAACCAAAGTTACCCTGACCATCTACCAGCATGTAACGCAGCGAGAAAGGCTGCGCCATACGAACGATGGTGTCGTACACCGCGGAATCACCATGGGGATGGTATTTACCGATTACGTCACCAACGACACGGGCAGATTTTTTGTAGGCTTTATTCCAGTCATTGCCCAATACGTTCATGGCGTATAGTACGCGACGGTGTACCGGCTTCAGGCCATCGCGGACGTCCGGCAGCGCACGGCCAACAATGACCGACATCGCATAGTCCAGATAGGAGCTCTTCAGCTCTTCCTCGATGTTAACCGGTGTAATTTCTCTCGCAAGGTCGCTCATCTAACCGCTATCCCTCTACTGTATCCCGGATTCAAAGGTCGCAAATTATAACACAGCCGCGGTGATACAGGTAAACCTATACGCTTTATTCACAGGGATTGCCTGATATACTCATTCGTCTTGCTAAATAAGGAGTAAAAGCGCCCATGAATGCCGAAAAATCCCCGGTGGCTCACAACGTAGACCACGAAGAGATTGCCAAATTTGAAGCGGTGGCGTCCCGCTGGTGGGATCTCGAAGGTGAGTTCAAACCTCTGCATCGCATCAACCCGCTGCGTCTGGGCTATATCGCGGAGCGTTCCGGCGGTCTGTTCGGTAAAAAAGTGCTCGACGTCGGCTGCGGCGGCGGCATCCTGGCAGAGAGCATGGCGCGCGAAGGGGCCACTGTCACCGGCCTGGATATGGGTTTTGAACCGTTGCAGGTTGCCCGTCTGCATGCCCTGGAGTCCGGGATTCAGGTGGAGTACGTGCAGGAAACCGTTGAGGAACACGCGGCAAAACATGCGCACCAGTACGACGTGGTCACCTGCATGGAGATGCTGGAGCACGTTCCCGACCCGCAGTCCGTCGTCAATGCCTGCGCAAAACTGGTGAAACCGGGCGGCCAGGTCTTCTTCTCCACCATCAACCGTAACGGCAAAGCCTGGCTGATGGCCGTCGTCGGCGCAGAATATGTACTGCGCATGGTGCCCAAAGGTACACACGACGTGAAGAAATTCATCAAGCCTGCCGAGTTACTGGGCTGGGTTGACCAGACGTGGCTCAAGGAGCAGCACATCACCGGTCTGCACTACAATCCGCTGACCGATAAATTCAAACTCGCCCCGGGCGTGGATGTTAACTATATGTTGCACACCACCGCCAAAAACGACTAACGTCATCCATTATTCTTATAAAGATTGCGCGACATCATGTTGCGCAATTCTGACCTCCCGTTGAAGAAATCAGCACTCGATCAAATTTTGAATTTTTTTTCTTAATTATTGACATCTCTTCCAGGCCTTACAGCATGAGGACTTAGCCTTTTTTACCCTTTCACAACCTCAATTTAACGTCAAAATCAACCCTTGTACTGAAAAGAATCCTTACTAGAATACTCACCATATAGCGTTTCTCTTATCGCAAACCCCCTATATGTAGTATTTATCCACAGAGTTAGTCACAAGGCGGATCTGTGGATAAACGGGGGATATTTTTTTATTTCACGGACAGGTAAAACCCACATGAATCAGAGTCTGCTGGTGACAAAGCGCGACGGTACTACCGAGCGTATCAATCTGGACAAAATCCATCGAGTTCTCGACTGGGCAGCAGAAGGCCTGAACAACGTATCTATCTCCCAGGTTGAACTGCGTTCCCATATTCAGTTCTACGACGGCATCAAAACGTCTGATATCCACGAAACCATCATCAAAGCGGCGGCGGATCTGATCTCCCGCGAAGCGCCGGATTATCAGTACCTCGCTGCACGTCTGGCGATTTTCCACCTGCGTAAAAAAGCCTACGGCCAGTTCGAGCCGCCTGCGCTTTACGACCACGTGGTGAAAATGGTTGAGCTGGGTAAATACGACACGCATCTGCTGGAAGACTATACGGAAGAAGAGTTCGAGCAGATGAACGGGTTTATCGATCACTGGCGTGATATGAACTTCTCCTACGCAGCGGTGAAACAGCTCGAAGGCAAATACCTGGTTCAGAACCGTGTCACGGGCGAAATCTACGAGAGCGCCCAGTTCCTCTATATTCTGGTGGCCGCCTGCCTGTTCTCTAACTACCCGCGTGACACCCGTCTGGAATACGTTAAGCGTTTCTATGATGCGGTCTCTACGTTCAAGATTTCTCTGCCGACGCCGATTATGTCTGGCGTGCGTACCCCAACCCGTCAGTTCAGCTCCTGCGTACTGATCGAGTGCGGTGACAGCCTGGATTCCATCAACGCGACCTCCAGCGCGATTGTCAAATACGTCTCCCAGCGTGCCGGTATCGGTATCAACGCCGGTCGCATTCGTGCCTTGGGCAGCCCAATTCGCGGCGGTGAAGCGTTCCATACCGGTTGTATCCCGTTCTACAAGCACTTCCAGACGGCAGTAAAATCCTGCTCTCAGGGCGGCGTGCGCGGTGGTGCGGCAACCCTGTTCTACCCAATGTGGCACCTGGAAGTCGAAAGCCTGCTGGTACTGAAAAACAACCGTGGGGTTGAAGGTAACCGCGTGCGTCACATGGACTACGGCGTGCAGATCAACAAACTGATGTACACCCGTCTGCTGAAAGGTGAAGACATTACCCTGTTCAGCCCGTCCGATGTCCCGGGTCTGTATGACGCGTTCTTCGCCGATCAGGACGAGTTTGAACGTCTGTACACAAAATACGAAAAAGACGACAGCATCCGTAAACAGCGCGTGAAGGCGGTCGATCTGTTCTCCCTGATGATGCAGGAACGTGCCTCTACCGGCCGTATCTACATCCAGAACGTTGACCACTGCAACACCCACAGCCCGTTTGATCCGGTTGTTGCGCCAGTGCGCCAGTCTAACCTGTGCCTGGAGATCGCCCTGCCGACCAAACCGCTGGAAGACGTGAACGACGAAAACGGCGAAATCGCGCTGTGTACGCTGTCTGCGTTCAACCTGGGCGCGATTAAGAGCCTGGACGAGCTGGAAGAGCTGGCAGTGCTGGCCGTCCGTGCGCTCGACGCCCTGCTGGACTACCAGGATTACCCAATCCCGGCGGCGAAACGCGGCGCAATGGGCCGTCGTACGCTGGGTATCGGCGTCATCAACTTCGCCTACTGGCTGGCGAAACACGGTAAGCGTTACTCCGACGGCAGCGCGAACAACCTGACCCACGAAACGTTCGAAGCGATCCAGTATTACCTGCTGAAAGCGTCTAACGAGCTGGCAAAAGAGCAAGGCGCATGCCCGTGGTTTAACGAAACCACCTATGCGAAAGGCATTCTGCCAATCGACACCTACAAGAAAGACCTGGATGCGATTGCAAACGCGCCGCTGCATCTGGACTGGGAAGCACTGCGCGAGTCCATTAAGACTCACGGCCTGCGCAACTCCACGCTCTCTGCCCTGATGCCGTCTGAGACCTCTTCGCAGATCTCTAACGCCACCAACGGTATCGAGCCGCCGCGCGGTCACGTCAGCATTAAAGCGTCGAAAGACGGCATCCTGCGCCAGGTGGTGCCGGATTACGAGCTGCTGAAAGACAACTACGAGCTGCTGTGGGAAATGCCAAACAATGACGGCTATCTGCAGCTGGTGGGTATCATGCAGAAATTCATCGATCAGTCGATCTCTGCCAATACCAACTACGACCCGACGCGTTTCCCGTCTGGTAAAGTGCCCATGCAGCAACTGCTGAAAGACCTGCTCACCGCGTACAAATTTGGCGTGAAAACTCTGTATTATCACAACACCCGTGATGGTGCAGAAGACGCGCAGGACGATCTGGCACCGTCAATTCAGGATGATGGCTGCGAAAGCGGCGCATGTAAGATCTAATAAATCCCCTCACCCTAACCCTCTCCCACAGGGAGAGGGAACTCTTTCCCCCTCTCCCTGTGGGAGAGGGCCGGGATGAGGGGGAAATAACACCACAGGACACACTCATGGCATATACCACCTTTTCACAGACGAAAAACGACCAGCTCAAAGAGCCGATGTTCTTCGGCCAGCCGGTCAATGTGGCACGCTACGATCAGCAAAAATATGACATCTTCGAAAAGCTGATTGAAAAGCAACTCTCCTTCTTCTGGCGTCCGGAAGAAGTGGACGTTTCCCGCGATCGTATCGATTTCCAGGCGTTGCCGGAGCATGAAAAACACATTTTCATCAGCAACCTGAAGTACCAGACGCTGCTGGACTCCATTCAGGGCCGCAGCCCGAACGTTGCCCTGCTGCCGCTGATCTCCATTCCGGAACTGGAAACCTGGGTGGAAACCTGGGCGTTCTCGGAGACGATCCACTCCCGCTCTTACACCCACATTATCCGCAACATCGTTAACGATCCGGCGGTGGTGTTTGACGATATCGTCACCAACGAGCAGATTCAGAAACGCGCGGAAGGGATTGCCCACTACTACGACGAGCTGATCGAGATGACCAGCTACTGGCACCTGCTGGGCGAAGGGACCCACAACGTGAACGGCAAAACCGTCACCGTGAACCTGCGCGCGCTGAAAAAGCAGCTGTACCTGTGCCTGATGAGCGTTAATGCCCTGGAAGCCATCCGCTTCTACGTGAGCTTTGCCTGCTCCTTTGCGTTTGCCGAGCGCAAGCTGATGGAAGGTAACGCCAAAATCATCCGTCTGATCGCCCGTGACGAAGCCCTGCACCTGACCGGCACCCAGCACATGCTGAACCTGCTGCGCAGCGGTGCAGACGACCCGGAGATGGCGGAAATCGCTGAAGAGTGCAAGCAGGAGTGCTACGACCTGTTCGTGCTGGCCGCACAGCAGGAGAAAGAGTGGGCAGACTACCTGTTCCGCGACGGCTCCATGATTGGCCTGAACAAAGACATTCTGTGCCAGTACGTTGAGTACATCACCAACATCCGTATGCAGGCGGTCGGTCTCGATCTGCCATTCCAGACGCGCTCCAACCCGATCCCGTGGATCAACACCTGGCTGGTGTCCGATAACGTGCAGGTAGCGCCACAGGAAGTGGAAGTAAGTTCTTACCTGGTCGGTCAGATTGATTCTGAAGTCAACACTGACGACCTGAGCAATTTCCAGCTCTGATGACGCGCGTAACGCTGAGTCTTTCGGGCACAGAAGTGCTGTGCCAGGAAGAGCACCCTTCCCTGCTGGCAGCCCTTGAGGCGAATCAGGTGACGGTAGAGTATCAGTGTCGTGAAGGCTATTGCGGCTCCTGCCGCTGCCGCCTGGTCACCGGCCAGGTGGACTGGCTGACCGAACCGCTGGCCTTTATCAATGAAGGGGAAATTTTGCCCTGCTGCTGCCGGGCAAAAGGTGATATTGAAATAGAAATATAGCGCCAACCCCTCCTTTCGGGTTCGTGATTTACGAACCCGTGATTCGCCTTTCCTCACCTGTTCACCCCTCCTCATGCCGCTTACTCTAACGGTATATCCACCTGAGGAGGCCATCAGCAATGTCCGTTTTATCCTTAGAACAGTTCATGACCACATCCCCTGAGCAGATGCCCTACGATATTATTATCGTTGGCGCGGGCTCTGCCGGGGCAGTGCTGGCAGCACGTCTTAGCGAAGATGAGCAGACACGTGTTCTGCTGCTGGAATATGGTCCGTCATTTGATCCCGATGGCTATCCGGAACTGCTTTACAGCGGCAATATTATCGCGGCGAATGGCGATCAGCGATATGAATGGGGCTATTACGCCAGCCCGGTCAGCCAGCCCGATCCCGTCTATACTCCGCGCGGCAAAACCCTCGGCGGAAGTTCAGCCATTAACGCCGCCGTCGCCTGCCGGGCGCTCCCCTGGGATTTCGAACGCATCACGGCAAAAGGGCTTAAGGGCTGGAAATATGAAGATGTGCTGCCCTACTACAAAAAGATGGAAACCTACCCTTTGGGTGAGGATAAATATCACGGTCGTGAAGGTCCACTTCCGATCCATCAGATGACGTTAGAGGAGATCACCCCAGTTCAGCGGGCCACCCTGGAAGCGGCGTGGCAGCTGGGTTTTGCGCGGGTTGAAGACTTTAACCACCCAGAAGCCAACAACGGCGCCGGGCCCAATCCGATGAATATCATTAACGGCGTTCGGGTGAATACCGGAATGGCATGGCTTACCCGCAAGGTGCGCCAGCGCCCGAACCTGACCATCGTGTATGGGGCGCTCACGGACAAGCTGATCGTTGAGGAGAACCGGGTCAAAGGCGTGCAGCTTGCCGACGGGGAACAGTGCTTTGCCCGCCAGACAATCCTCAGCGCCGGCGCCTATGGTTCCGCCGCGATATTGCTGCGCTCAGGCATCGGCCCACGCCACCATCTGGAATCGCTGTCGATCCCCGTCGTGAAAGAGGCCCCGGTGGGTGAGCGTCTGCGGGATCACGCCTTCTACTGGATAAACTTCGCCGGAAAAGCCGAACTTAAGGGCCACGAGCATCCGGTTGTCGCCGCCCAGATCTGGACGAATTCAAGCTTTGCCAAATCAGCCCGCGAAATGGACATTGCCATTTCCCCTTCGCATCTGTTACCTGCAGACCTCAGCCCAACCGGCGTCGCCTTCTCCCTCGGGCTGGAACTCATGCATTGCAGCTCCACAGGCTACATCCGCCTGAAGAGCCGTGACCCTCACGATGCACCAGAAATAGCGCTTAATCACCTGACGACAGAAGATGACATGCGCCGGATGGTCGAGTGTTTTCGTCTGGCACGCCTGCTGGCGGATATGCCGCCGCTGCGCCAGCTCATTGAGTACGAAATCAGCCCCGGAGCCTCGGTCGGGGATGATGAATCTGACATTCGCCAGGCTCTGGCGCAGGGGGTTAGCACCCTCCAGCACCCCTGCTCCACCGCACCGATGGGGTCCCCTGATGACCCCTATGCCGTGGTGGATGAAAACGGGTGCCTCTATGGTCTGCATGACTTACGGGTCATCGACGCATCGATCTTGCCCGAAATCCCGCTCATCAACCTCAATCCGACCATCATCATGATGGCAGAAAAACTGGCTGATGCGCTGCGTAACGATATTCATGAGGAGAGGAAAAATGGTATCCATCAAGCCGGAAAACAGCGCCAGGATAATGAAACAATCGTACGACGTCATAGTCGCAGGCGGTGGTTCAGCGGGTGCGGTTCTCGCCGCACGTCTTAGCGAGAACCCTGACTGCCAGGTATTGCTGCTGGAGGGCGGCCCCGTCTTTGCCCCCGATGGCTGGCCGGACGAACTGGCGCAAAGCCACTCTGTTGGCGGCGGTGATTACGTCTGGGAACACGGCGCGGCAACGGGAACCGATCATACCTCTGGTCATCTGCGGGCCAAAGTGCTCGGTGGCGGCTCCACGATCAACGCAGGCGCGTTTGTTCGCGCCCCTAAATTCGATTTTGACCGCTGGGTAAAGCGCGGACTGAGCGACTGGTCGTTTGATAGGGTCTTACCGTGGTTCAAACGGCTTGAAAATGCCGACTATGGCGACGATCGCTGGCATGGCCGCCACGGCCCCGTTCCGGTGCGATTACCTGCGCTGGAGACACTCAGTCCGGCAAGTCAGGCGTTTTATCACGCCTGTCGCGCTCACGGCTTTGCCGCCATTGACGATATTAACGGCGCACAACAACACGGCGTCGCCATCTATCCACTGAATGTTGTCAACGGCATCCGGCAAAACACCGGCATGGTCTACCTGACGGCGGAGGTTCGGGCGCGCAAGAATCTGTCAATTGTCGGCATGACGGTTGTGGATAAAGCGCTGATAGACAATTCGCGGGTGAACGGCATACAGCTTGCGGATGGGACACGGATCGCTGCCGACTGCGTGTTCCTTTGTGCCGGTGCGGCCGGTACGCCAGCCATTCTGTTACGCTCCGGCATTGGTCCTGCTGACGATTTACGCCGTCTGGAAATCCCGCTGAAACAGGATCTCCCCGTTGGCCGCAATTTGCAGGAACAACCCGTGAACGGGATCATGCTGGCGACCTCTGCAGAACATGCCAGCTATCCCCCAATAGGTGCAACGCTCTGGACGCAATCTTCGCTGGCCGCAGCCGACGAACTGGATCTGTATATCAGCAATAACCACTTCGTCGATCCAGGACTGTTTCCACACGGGGCGGGTTTCCAGCTCTTTTTCACCGTGGCTCGCCCCTGTGCCCGTGGGCGTCTGACACTGACGAGCCGCAATCCGCTGCTCGCCCCCAGTATCGATCTCAATCTGCTGGGCGACGAGCGCGACGTCATGCGGATGGTCGAAGCGGTGAAGTTGTCCCGGGCACTGGTGCAGGAAGGTCCATTGCAGGCACTGGTTACTGGCGAAGTCCCGGCAGTTAAAGGCGGTAAACTCGCCAAAACAGACCAGCAGATAGCTGAGGAGCAGCGTGCGACGGTGAAAAGCAATCTACACCTCAGCGCGACAGCACCGATGGGTAAAGAAAGCGATCCGGCAGCAGTCGTGGACGCGAGCGGCAACGTCTTCGGCATTAACGGGCTGTTTGTCGTCGATGCCTCGCTGTTCCCGGACGTTCCCTCTCAGGCGACTAACCCGGATGTGATCATGGCGGCAGAATATCTCGCCAGCCGTTTTTCCGGCTCCCTGAACGGCGCATAGTAAACCGAATAAGCCATAAAGGAGCGCCTGTGTGAACAAGTTCGTGGAGATGAGCACGTTTGTTTCGGTTGTTGAGTCGCAAAGCTTTGTTGGCGCGGCGGCAAAGCTGGGAACATCAAAATCGGTGGTCAGCCAGCGCGTCAAGATGCTGGAGAAACGGCTTGGCGCAAGCTTGCTGGAGCGTGGGCCCCGCCTTAGCCTGACGGAAGCGGGTCTGCTTTTTTATCAGGAGTGCGTGCGTATCCTTGACGAAGTCACACAGGCGGAAGAAGCCGTGGCACCCTCACGCAGCGAGCTTCACGGCGAGCTGCGTATCGCCACCTCGCATACCTTTATGACCACCCATTTGTCGACGATCCTGGCCGGATTTATTGGCGCTCATCCGGGGCTGTCTCTCGATATCTCGACAGAAGATCGGCAGATTAATATGCATCAGCCCGACTTTGATATCGCCATCCGCCTCGGTCTCGTCCCGGACTCTACGCTCATCGCCCGCACGCTGGCGCGCAATCTGACCTGGCTGTGCGCGAGCCCGGACTATCTGGCGCAACGGGGCACGCCTGTGCACCCCGTTGAGCTGGAGCAGCATGACGGACTGTTATATACCCACCGTGCGCCAGGCGGTTGCTGGCAGCTACTGCATAACGGGCAGCGCCAGAACTGGCGCGTCAGAAATCGTCTGCGTTCGGATAATGCTTTCAGCCTGCTGGAAGCCGCCAAAGCAGGGCTTGGGATTGTGGTCATGCCGTTATTTTTAGGTGCTGATGCGATATTGCGCGGAGAACTGAATATCATTTTACCCGGCTGGCAACCGGATGGTGGCAACATTGTGGCCCTGTATCGCCAGACGCGTCGCGCCTCGCCGGTGATCCAGGCGCTGGTCAACCTGGTCGCAGAACAGCTAGGGCCAGAGCCAGAATGGGAAAAAAAGCTAAGGCTGGCCGGCCTACTGCCCGAATAAAAAAGGGCCTTACGGCCCCTTGTATTACTTGTTATGCAGGAATGAAACTGCTTTATCCGGGAAATCCGTAAACAACCCGTCTACGTCCGCCTGCTTATACAACACCTCGTAAAGCTGATTCACGTCCGTGGCGTACGGCGGTAACTGGTCAGCACGCACCGTATACGGATGCACCTGCATCTTGCTGGCGTGTGCCTCTTTTACCATCGCCGTCAGCTTCACGTGGCCCGGGGTTGAACCTTCCGCCACCAGCATGTGGTAATCCGGCCCGATCCCGTCGGCGTACTGCGCGATCTGCTTCATGGCACCCGGTTTGAACATCCAGTCGTAGTTGTAGTTTACCCACTTGCCGTCTGCCTGCTTCTCCTGGGTTTCGTTCCAGTCGGTATAGGCAATCAGCTGGACCAGATTGAGATCCATCCCCATCTTAGGCTCCAGCTCGGTTTTGATGCGCTTCAGTTCTGCGGCGTCAAAACACTGGAGATATACTTTGTCCTTCTTGCTGGTGTAGCCGTATTGCTTCAGCACCTCCAGCGTCTTCGCGGCAATATCCTTCCCTTCCTGGTGATGGAACCACGGGGCTTTAATTTCCGGATAGATACCGATATTTTTGCCCGTTGAGTGGTTCAGCCCCTGAACAAACTCAATCTCTTCCTGGAAGGTATGGATACGGAAGTCAGATTTACCCATCGGGAAACGTCCCGGATAAACCTGCACCTTCTTGCCGTTTTCAATCTCGAAGCCTTCGGTAAACTTCAGAGAACGGATTTCATCCAGAGTAAAATCGATGGCGTAAAAACGACCATCTTTACGGGCGCGGTCCGGGAAAC
Source organism: Enterobacter sp. T1-1 (assembly GCF_000710795.1). Taxonomy (NCBI): domain Bacteria; kingdom Pseudomonadati; phylum Pseudomonadota; class Gammaproteobacteria; order Enterobacterales; family Enterobacteriaceae; genus Enterobacter; species Enterobacter sp. T1-1. The sequence goes on from NZ_JALW01000001.1 coordinate 15,702, forward strand.
GCTCCGCCACATCGGTCACGCGATCAAGATAGTGGTCATGCAGGACGACCAGCTGGTCGTCCTTTGTCATCACCAGATCCTGCTCAAGATAATCGGCCCCCTGCGCGTAGGCCATCGCTTTCGCCGGTAGCGTATGCTCCGGCAGATAGCCGCTTGCGCCGCGATGGGCAATAACGATTTTATCCGCCGCCAGCGCGGAGCCGGTCATCAGGCCCGCCAGCAGCAGACCGGTCGCTAATTGAGTTAATTTCATGGCAATGCTCCTTATTGACGACGCGCCAGCACGTCCGCGTGGTGACGTTTTTCACCAATCATCACAACAATCAGCAGCAGTACCGCCAGCACGCTGCCGCCGATCATCACCATAAAGCCGCCGTCCCAGCCGAAGAAGTCAACGGTATAGCCCACGATGGCGCTCGCCGCAACCGAACCGCCCAGGTAGCCAAACAGACCGGTAAAGCCTGCCGCCGTACCGGCTGCTTTTTTCGGTGCCAGTTCCAGCGCATGCAGACCGATCAACATAACAGGACCATAAATCAGGAAGCCGATGACGATCATACAGGTCATATCCACGCCCGGGTTACCCGGCGGGTTGAGCCAGTAGACGACGGTGGCAATGGTCACGAGCGTCATAAAGAAGACGCCCGTTGCGCCACGGTTGCCCTTAAATACTTTGTCCGACATCCAGCCGCAAATCAGCGTCCCCGGGATCCCCGCGTATTCGTACAGGAAGTAGGCCCAGGAGGATTTATCCAGCGCGAAATGCTTCACCTCTTTCAGGTAGGTCGGTGACCAGTCGAGGATGCCGTAGCGCAGCAGGTAAACAAACACGTTCGCAACCGCGATGTACCACAGCAGTTTGTTTGGCAACACATACTTCATGAAGATCTGCTTTGCCGTCAGCTCTTCTTCGTGCTTCTCGCTGTAATCATCCGGATAGTCGTTTTTGTACTCCTCAATCGGCGGCAGGCCGCAGGACTGCGGTGTATCACGCATCAGCGCAAAGGCGATAATCGCCACCAGAATGGCGCCAAAGGCAGGCATATAGAGCGCAGCGTGCCAGTCGTTAAACCAGGCCATCCCCAGCAGGAACAGCAGAGGCGGAATGCCGCCACCCACGTTATGCGCGCAGTTCCACACCGACACGATGCCACCACGCTCCTTTTGCGACCACCAGTGCACCATGGTACGCCCGCATGGCGGCCATCCCATCCCCTGGAACCAGCCACACAGGAACAACAGCACAAACATAATGGCGATGCTGGACGTTGCCCATGGCACAAAGCCCATAAACAGCATCACCGCCGCCGCCAGGATCAGACCGGCTGGCAGGAACACGCGCGGATTCGAGCGATCCGACACCGATCCCATGATGAATTTCGAAAAGCCGTAGGCGATGGAGATCCCCGACAGCGCGAACCCGAGATCGCCACGTGAAAAGCCCTGCTCAACCAGATAAGGCATGGCGAGGGCAAAGTTTTTACGCACAAGGTAATACGCCGCATACCCGAAGAAGATCCCCAGGAAGATTTGCCAGCGCAGGCGGCGGTAAAGCGGATCTATTTCTGCCTCAGGCAGACGCGCCCGGTGCGGCGCAGGTTTAAAGATACTGAGCATGACAGCCTCCGTGGCCATGTATTGAATTTACAGGGGTTTAACTGCCCCAAACTCCAGCAAGGCGGGGATGTTAAGAAATCACGGTGATTGTTACTGTGAATCAACGCACAGATTGTTACAGAAATATGACAACATGCGCAAAAAAGCGCATGGAATCACGTTTCACTTTCGAATTTCGCTCGTTTGTGTTCGAAATCAAACAAACCACAGTTTTCATGTGGCTAAATGATAAAAAACGAACACAGAGGGATGACAATGACAATTCACGATCCACGCTACAGCGATGTGATTATCATTGGCGGGGGGGCGACCGGCGCTGGCATCGCACGCGACTGTGCGCTCAGAGGGCTGAGCGTCACGCTCCTGGAGCGCCATGATATTGCGACCGGCGCTACCGGACGCAATCATGGCCTGCTGCACAGCGGCGCCCGCTACGCCGTCACCGACGGCGAATCGGCACGCGAATGTATCGCCGAAAATCAGATCCTGCGACGTATCGCCCGCCATTGTATTGAACCGACCGACGGCCTGTTTATTACGCTTCCCGAAGACGATCTCGCCTTTCAGTCAACTTTCATTACTGCCTGCCAGGCCGCGGGAATTCAGGCACAAGCCATTGACCCGGCCCTTGCACGCCGCATCGAACCTTCGGTTAATCCGGCACTGACGGGTGCAGTAAAAGTCCCGGACGGCACCGTGGATCCGTTTCGTCTGACGGCGGCCAACATGCTGGACGCCCGCGAGCACAGCGCGCGGATCCTGACCGGTCATCAGGTCACCGGGCTTATCCGTGAGGGGCATCGCATCGTGGGCGTGCGGGTCCTGGATACGCAGTACAACGAACACAGCGAGCTGTATGCCGCCGTGGTGGTCAACGCGGCGGGGATCTGGGGGCAACGCATCGCAGAATACGCCGATTTATCTGTGCGCATGTTCCCGGCCAAAGGCTCGCTGCTGATCCTCGACCACCGCATTAATAACCATGTCATCAACCGCTGCCGTAAACCGTCTGACGCAGACATCCTTGTCCCCGGCGATACCATTTCGTTAATCGGGACCACCTCCACCCACGTTGACTACAGCGAGATTGACTACAATCGGGTCACCGCAGAAGAGGTCGACATCCTGCTGCGCGAAGGGGAAAAACTGGCGCCGGTGATGGCCCAGACCCGCATCCTGCGCGCCTACGCGGGTGTGCGTCCGCTTGTCGCCAGCGATAACGACCCGAGCGGACGCAATGTCAGCCGCGGCATTGTGCTGCTTGACCATGCCGCGCGCGACGGGCTGGACGGCTTCATCACCATCACCGGCGGTAAATTGATGACCTACCGCCTGATGGCCGAATGGGCGACGGATGCTGTCTGCCGCAAACTGGGCAATAGCGAACCGTGCGTGACCGCAGAACAGCCCCTGCCCGGCTCGCGCCAGTCCACCGAGAAAACGCTGCAAAAAATTATCTCCCTGCCTGCCCCCCTGCGTGGTTCGGCTGTCTATCGCCATGGCGACAGAACACCGGTCTGGCTGGGTGAAGGACGGCTGAGCCGCAGTCTGGTATGCGAGTGCGAGGCCGTTACCGCCGGGGAAGTGCAATACGCCGTGGAGAATCTGACGGTGAATAGCCTGCTCGATCTCCGCCGCCGCACCCGTGTCGGGATGGGTACCTGTCAGGGGGAGCTGTGTGCCTGCCGTGCCGCCGGGCTGCTGCAGCGTTTTCATACCACCACCGCTACCCAGTCGCTCGATCAGCTCAGCGATTTTCTGAACGAGCGCTGGAAAGGCATTCAGCCTGTCGCCTGGGGCGATGCCCTGCGTGAAAGCGAATTTACCCGCTGGGTGTACCAGGGGCTTTGCGGTCTTGAGAAGGAGCAACGCGATGAAATTTGATACGGTGATCGTCGGCGGCGGGCTGGCGGGTCTGCTCTGTGGCATCAAACTCACGAAGCAGGGACTGCGCTGCGCCATTATCACCCGGGGCCAGAGCGCCCTGCACTTCTCGTCGGGCTCGCTGGATCTGGTGGACGAAACGTACCGCGAAAAACTGCCGGCAGAGCATCCTTATCACCTGACTGGCGCGCAGCACATTGACCGCTTTGCCCTGGAGACCGAAGCGCTGCTGGCTGATTGCGGCGCACGTATGCAGGGGAGCGCCAGGCAAAATCACGCGCGCGTCACGCCGCTTGGCACCCTGCGTTCCGCCTGGCTCAGCCCGGAGGAGGTGCCCGTTGCTCCGTTCAAGGCCACGCGCGTGCGGGTGGTGGGCATTAGCGGTTTTCTGGATTTTCAGCCCCATCTGGCAGCGGCCTCGCTCAGTCGCCAGGGGGTCAACGCTGAAACGGCAGAGATTGACCTTCCTGAGCTGGATGTCCTGCGCGACAACCCCAGCGAGTTCCGCGCGGTGAATATTGCCCGTTTGCTCGATAACGAAGAGAAATGGCCGCTGCTGTATGAGGCGCTCAAACCGCTTGCAGAGGGATGCGATGCGCTGTTTATGCCCGCCTGCTTTGGCTTGCAGGACAACCGGCTGTGGCGCTGGCTGTCCGACCGCCTGCCCTGCTCGCTCGGCCTGCTGCCAACGCTTCCTCCGTCGGTGCCCGGCATTCGCCTGCATACCCAGCTTCAGCGCCAGTTTGTGGCCCAGGGAGGCGTGTGGATGGCGGGTGATGAAGTGAAAAAAATCACCCTGACTGACGGCTCGGTGAGCGAAATCTGGACCCGCAACCACGACGATATTCCGCTTCGTACGCGTTACGCGGTGCTGGCAAGCGGCAGTTTCTTCAGCAACGGTCTGCTGAGCAGCCGGGACGGCATTCGCGAGGCGATTATGGGGCTGGACGTCCGCCAGAGCGCCTCTCGCGCGGACTGGTATCAGAGCGATTTCTTTGCCCCGCAGCCGTGGCAGCAGTTCGGCGTAATCGTGAATAACCAGCTGCATCCGCAACTTTCAGGAAAGTCAGTACCGAATCTCTACGCCATCGGCTCGCTTTTGGGCGGATACGATCCTATCGCCCAGGGCTGCGGCGGCGGCGTCTGCGCCATAACGGCGCTCTATGTGGCAGAGCAGATTTGCCAGCGCACGGAGGCTGAACAATGAACGATACCCGCTTTGAAAGCTGCATCAAATGCACGGTCTGCACCACCGTCTGCCCGGTCAGCGGCGTTAACCCGCGCTATCCCGGGCCGAAACAGGCCGGGCCGGACGGCGAGCGCCTGCGTCTGAAGGACGGCGCGCTGTACGATGACGCGCTGAAATACTGCATCAACTGCAAACGTTGTGAAGTCGCCTGTCCGTCGGATGTGAAAATCGGCGACATTATTCAGCGCGCCCGGGCACGCTATAGCACGCAAAAACCGTCGCTGCGCGATGCCATTCTTAGCCATACCGATCTGATGGGCAGCGTCTCCACGCCGTTTGCCCCGCTGGTGAACGCCGCGACCTCGCTGAAACCGGTGCGCCAGCTGCTGGATGCCACGCTTAAGATCGACCATCACCGCAGTCTGCCCAAATATTCCCACGGCACTTTCCGCCGCTGGTACAAATCCGTAGCGGCAGACCAGGCGCGGTATGCCGACCAGGTCGCGTTCTTCCATGGCTGCTACGTGAACTACAACCATCCGCAACTGGGTAAAGATCTGCTGAAAGTGCTGAACGCCATGGGTACAGGCGTGCAGTTACTGAACAAGGAAAAATGCTGCGGCGTGCCGCTGATCGCCAACGGGTTTACCGATAAAGCGCGCAAACAGGCCAGAAGCAACGTCTCGTCGCTGCGCGAGGCCATCGTCGATAAAGGCATTCCGGTGCTGGCCACCTCCTCGACCTGCACCTTCACGCTGCGCGATGAGTATCCGCACCTGCTGGACGTGGACAATACCGGCCTGCGCGAACATATCGAGCTGGCAACCCGTTTCCTGTGGCGCAAGCTGGACAGCGGGCAGACGTTACCGCTGAAAAATTTACCCCTGAAAGTGGTCTACCACACGCCGTGCCATATGGAAAAAATGGGCTGGGCGCTTTACACGCTGGAACTGTTGCGGTTAATTCCGGGGCTGGAACTGACGGTGCTGGATTCGCGCTGCTGCGGCATTGCGGGGACGTACGGCTTTAAGCGTGAAAATTACGAGACATCACAGGCAATTGGCGCGCCGCTGTTCCGCCAGATTGAGGAGAGCGGCGCGGATATCGTGGTGACCGACTGCGAAACCTGCAAGTGGCAGATAGAGATGTCCACCAGCAAGCGCTGCGAGCATCCGATCACGTTGCTGGCGAAGGCCCTGGGTTAGGTATCGCCGGGGCCGCCGCCCCGGCAAACCGGTCACTCAACGAACAGCGATTCCACCACGTTGATCCAGCCGTGCTCGCTGGTCACCTCTTTACCTGCCAGCCAGCGACGCAGCATGTTCAGCGCCATCATGGCGCAGACGTCCTGACGCACCGCCAGGCTGTGGCGGGTGATACTCATTTTGACTCTTAAGGCATGCGTCCCTTCCGGCGTAGCCAGCGCAAAGTTGAGATATTCCTCATCCATCCCCCCGACAAACAGCGCCAGCCCGGCAAAATGGTTGACCCGGCGTTCTGACGCCCAGCGCGCCGTCTGCGCCAGCGTCTCCTGCTGGAACGGCACCACCTCGCTGGCCAGCAGCGGAGCATTAACGCGCGACAGTTGCAGCGCCAGCAGGCCGCCGGTGAACTGCTCGCTGAGGGTGACGCTCAGCTGGCGCGACTGCAGATGCTTCGCAATCTGCGCCGGTAGCCCTTCCGTGCCCTCGAAAATCAGACTTTCGCCCGCCACGCGCTGCACTTCCGGCCAGAGCGCCAGCATCGCCGCTTTCTGCGTGGCAGGCCCGGTGAGCTTGAGTTCAATGATCGGCATGGAAGAGCGATAGCCCATGGATACCCCCGGCGGCAGCGGCAGGTGATCGAGGCTCTGCGCCAGATCGCTTTCCGAACGGCCAAAGGTGGTCAGGCGCAGGCAGACTGGCGGTTCAGGCAGGGTAAAACGTTGACGAAGGCGCGGCAGGATCTGCTGTTCGACCATCACCTTAAATTCAGACGGGACACCCGGCGTGAAGAACATCAGGCAGCGGTTCAGTTGAACGGCGAAACCGCAGGCGGTACCCACCGGGTTATCGACCAGTTCGGCGCTGGCCGGGATTTCAGCCTGTTTGCGGTTGCTGGGTGCCATCACGCGGCCACGTTCGGAGAAGAAACGCTCCATGTGGGCCAGCCACTCCTCGTGCAACACCAGCCCTTCGCCTTTGGCGGTCGCGGCAGCCAGCGCGCTGAGATCGTCGCTGGTAGGGCCGAGCCCACCGTTCACAATCAGCACGTCGCAGTGTTCGCTACGCTCGCGCAGAACGGTCACCAGCGACTCAAGACTGTCGCCTACGGTATTGCGGCGCGTTAACGGTAATCCTTGCTCAAAGAAAAGATCGGCAAGCCAGGCAGCATTGGTATCAATAATCTGTCCATGCAGCACTTCGTCGCCGGTGGATAACATCTCCACGTTAATCATTGTGTTCTCCCGCTTATATGGTGAAAACACTATAGCGCAATCACCGGCATGGAGAGGAGAGAAACTGGCGCGACGGACGCCGCGCCGGAGGAGTTAGAAGCCTGCGCTGACGCCCACGTACGGGCCGTCAGCCAGCGCGTTGTCGCGGTTGCCGTCTTTGCCCGCCAGATTCAGATAACGATAACCCGCTTCAATGGTAATTGGGCGCATGATGGTCCAGCGCGCACCCGCGTTGGCTTCTTCATAGCTGTCGATACCGCTGGAGAGGGAGTCCGGCGAGTAGTAGTACTCACCAAACAGGCCGAAGCTGTCGCCAATTTTCCACTGCAGACCGCCGCCCACCGCTGCCGCGTACCCTTCGTCGCCGTCGTTCGGGTTGGTGTAGATACCTTTACCGCCGACGGTGGCCAGGAACGGGCCAAGAGGAATATTCAGACCCAGGCCGAGGCTTGCCGCATCGCCATCGTCATCGTTATGCGTCCAGCCGCCGGTCATCGCCAGACCGGCGGTCTCGGTACCCAGGCCAAAGCCCAGATGGGTGTAATCCTGACCCGCAGAGCCGTTAAAGCTGATGGCGTTAGCTGCCGCCGAAACGAATATCAGGCCTAAGCCCATCAATGCCACTTTTTTCATTATCGTGTTCCCGCGCAATTTATAGAAAAGTCCCAAAAAAACCGCGAGATTTTAACCTGAGACGCCTGGCGATCAAGCACTCTGCGTGCGGCGGGCAAGTAGATTGTAACGATTTGAAACGCGCGGTTTTTTTACGTCAGCAACAGAAAGCGCATTTTTACGCTCAGCCCTCCCAGTGCCTCACTGCGGGAAAGCTGCAGGTGGCTTCGGTGAAGCCGGGCGATATCGCTCGCCAGCGCCAGCCCGATACCCGATCCGCTGGCGTCCCCGACGTTGTCGAGCCGATGGAAAGGCAGTATTGCCTGATGAATCTGGCTGTCTTCTATGCCGGGCCCGCTATCCTCCACGCTGAGCTCAACGCCGCCCGCGTCGGTGTGCAGGAACACGGTGACGATGCCTCCTGCCGGGGTGTACTTGATCGCGTTCTCAAGCAGGTTGGCGCACAGCTCCCCCAGCAGCACCTCATCACCGTCTATCAAGACGGGTTGCTGAATGCCGTCATAACCCAAATCGATCGCCTTGCTGCGCGCCTGCGTCAGTCTGGAGAAACAGCAGTTCTGCACCACCTGAACCAGGTCCACCGGCGCAAACTGACGATCCCCCTGCTCTTTGCGCCTCACCGTGGAGAGTTGCAGCAGCCGTTCGGTGAGGACGATGGTGTTATCCAGCGTCACGTTCATGGCGCGTAAACTCTCCTGCCACAGGGCCGGATCGTTTCGCGTCAGGGCAACGGAAACCTGGGTTTTGAGCACCGCCAGCGGCGTTTTGAGCTGATGAGACGCATCGGCGTTGAAGCGCTCCTGGCGGGAAAGCACGCCGCGTAATCTGTCGATATAACGGTTAAAAGCCACGATCAGCAGCCGCGTTTCCGACCAGGGCAGCAGCTCCGGCAGCGGGGCCAGCAGCCCAGGCTCACGGCGCACCATCAGCGAGGAGAGCTGACGCATCGGGCGCAGCACGCGGCGCAGCAGCCAGGCGGTTAAGACCAGCGTCAGCAGCACCAGCAATCCCTGCGAAACGAGCGATGAAAACAGAAGCTGAGTGGCGAGATAGCGCCGCGACTGCAAGGTTTCGGCGACGTAGATCTCCGCCATACCGGAAACATTGTCTTCGTTAATTGGCTGGAGCAGCTTCGCCACGCGGATCGCCTGGCCGCGATACTCGGTATGATAAAACCAGGCCAGCGCGGGATAGTGCGTGGTGCGCGACGTGGAGGGGGGCATGTTCGGCAGATCGTCATAGCCGGAGATCACCCGCCCCTCCGGGTCAACCACCTTGTAATAGAGACGATCGTTCATGTTCAGCTCAAAGCTGTCGAGCACCACCCAGGGAACATCAACCAGCAGCTTGCCGTTGTGCACCTCCAGCCGCTCAGAGACGGTACGCGCCGAAGATAACAGCGTGCGGTCGTACGCCTGGGTCGCCGCCTGCAGGGCGCTGACGTAACTGTTAAAAGCCGATAATCCCCACAGCAACAGCAGCGGCAGGCCGAGAAAAAGCAGCAGTTGCAGATAAAGCGACTGAGGCTTAACCCACTTCATCGCCGCACTCCAGCACATAGCCCAGTCCGCGCAGGGTGGTGATCCGCACGCCGCTGCCGCTCAGCTTTTTGCGCAAGCGATGAATGTAAAGATCGAGACTCTCCGGGCTGACGTCGTCGTTCAGGCTAAACACCTGATCGAACAACTGCTGCCGGGAAACGGGGCGGGTGCGACGATGCATCAGCACCTTCAGCAGCGACAGTTCGCGCGGGGTGAGCGAGAGCGGCTCGTCGCGCAGCAGGAAAAAACCGTCGTCGTCATACTCCAGCTCCCCAAGGCGCTGGCGTTCCTGGGTTCTCCCCTCGCTTCTGCGCAGCAGGGCGCGAAGCCTGGCGTCCAGCTCCTCCAGCTCAAACGGTTTTGGCAGATAATCATCCGCCCCGGCGTTCAGGCCTTTTACCCGATCAGCCACGTTGCTGCGTGCGGTGAGAAACAGCACCGGCAAGGTCTGGCCGCGTTTACGTAAACGGTGCACCACCTCCAGGCCGTCAAAACCGGGCATACCGATGTCCAGTATCGCTACCGCGTAGTTTTCCCCCTGCAGCAGATGATCGGCCGCGCGCCCGTCAGAAACGCAGTCTACGGCAAAGCCTTCCTGCACCAGCGCTTTCTCCAGCCAGTGAGCCAGCTCACGATTATCTTCCGCCAGTAAGAGACGCATATCACATCCTGTAAAGTTGGTGTCGCGTTGAAAGGGAAATGAAAGGTTATTGTTTTAACAATCACGCAACGGAACCGCTACAAGGTGGTTCACATAATCAGAAAAAAACCCGTACCCCCGGATCGCCGGCGTGAGGATAAACGATGAAAAAACAATTACTTTCAACGATTGCTGCAAGCGTTTTAATGTTGAGTGCCTCTGTTGTCCAGGCGCAGGACGCCCCGTCCCGCACCGAATGTATCGCTCCGGCCAAACCGGGCGGCGGTTTCGATCTCACCTGCAAGTTGATTCAGGTCAGCCTGCTGGAGACGAAGGCCATTGAAAAACCGATGCGCGTGACCTACATGCCAGGCGGCGTGGGCGCGGTGGCCTATAACGCGATTGTCGCGCAACGTCCGGCGGAAGCCGGCACGGTGGTGGCCTTCTCCGGCGGCTCGCTGCTTAACCTCTCTCAGGGCAAGTTTGGCCGCTACGGCGTGGATGACGTGCGCTGGCTGGCCACCGTCGGTACCGACTACGGCATGATTGCCGTGCGAGCAGATTCCCCGTGGAAATCCCTGAAGGATTTGCTCACCGCCATGGAAAAAGACCCCAACAGCGTGGTGATTGGTGCAGGCGCCTCCATCGGCAGCCAGGACTGGATGAAAGCCGCCCTGCTGGCGCAGCAGGCGAAAGTGGATCCGCACAAAATGCGTTACGTGGCGTTTGAGGGCGGCGGTGAACCGGTGACGGCGCTGATGGGCAACCACGTGCAGGCAGTTTCCGGTGACCTCAGTGAAATGGTGCCCTACCTGAACGGCGATAAAATCCGCGTGCTGGCGGTCTTCTCCGAAAACCGTCTGCCGGGACAGCTGGCAAACGTGCCGACTGCAAAAGAACAGGGTTATGACCTCGTCTGGCCGATTATCCGCGGCTTCTTTGTCGGGCCAAAAGTGACCGATGCCGAATACCAGTGGTGGGTCGATACCTTTAACAAACTGCAGCAGACAGACGAATTTAAAAAGCAGCGCGATCTGCGCGGGCTGTTTGAGTTCAACCTGAACGGCAAGCAGCTGGACGAGTATGTCAAAAAACAGGTGAATGACTACCGCGAGAAAGCAAAAGCGTTTGGCCTGGCCAAATAACCGGAGGCGCTATGAGCGATCGCATTTTTGCCGGGATCTGGTTGTTGCTCTGCATTGGCGGGATGTTCGTCGCCTGGCAGATCCACAGCGAATACAGCTATGAACCCGTAGGGCCCCGCCCCTTTCCAATGGGCATTGTCGGCCTGATGCTGCTTTGCTCGGTGGCCATGCTGTTACGCCACCCGGATACCGTCGAGTGGCCGCCTAAGCGCATTTTGCAGCGGCTGCTGGTGATGGTCATTGTGCTGCTGATGTATGCCTGGGGCTTTGAATGGCTCGGCTTCCCGGTGGCGACCGCCATCCTGACGATGGTCATCGGCACGCTGTTTAATGCCAGCCTGCCTGCGGCGGGGATCTCGGGCGTGGTGATGGGCATTTTCCTGTGGTACGCCTTTGACCGCCTGCTGGATGTGACGTTGCCGCTTGGCGCCTGGCTTAATTAACGGAGCACGCTATGGATACCTGGATTTACCTCTCACAGGGGTTCGCTGTGGCGATGACCCCGGAAAACCTGGTGATCGCCCTGATCGGCTGCTTCGTCGGGACGATCGTCGGTCTGTTGCCTGGGCTTGGGCCCATCAACGGGGTCGCTATTTTGCTCCCGCTGGCGTTTGCCCTGCATCTGCCTGCGGAATCAGCGCTGATCCTGCTGGCGACGGTCTACATCGGCTGTGAATATGGCGGCCGAATCTCATCAATACTGCTCAACGTGCCCGGAGATGCGGCGGCCATTATGACCGCGCTGGATGGTTACCCGATGGCGCGGCAGGGGCGCGGCGGCGTGGCGCTGTCTATTTCCGCCGTCAGTTCGTTCTTTGGCTCGCTGATTGCCATTGGCGGCATCATTCTGTTTGCGCCTGCGCTGGCCCAGTGGTCGCTGGCGTTTGGTCCGGCAGAGTATTTTGCCCTGATGGTCTTCGCCATTGCCTGTCTCGGCAGCATGATGGCGCAAAACCCACTGAAATCGTTTTTGTCTGCGCTGATTGGCTTAGGGTTAGCCACCGTCGGCGTGGATGCCAACACCGGGGTCTATCGCTTTACCTTCGACAGCGTTCACCTGTCTGACGGCGTGCAGTTTATCGTGGTCGTGATTGGTCTGTTCTCTGTCTCTGAGATCTTACTGATGCTGGAACATACCAGCAGCGGGCAGACGCTGGTGCGTAAAACCGGCCGGATGCTCTTTAACGCCAAAGAGGGCGCGCAGTGTATCGGTGCCACGCTGCGTTCAGCGGTCATTGGCTTCTTTGTTGGCATTCTGCCGGGTGCCGGGGCGACCATCGCCAGCGCCATCACCTACATGACGGAGAAAAAACTCAGCGGTAACAGCGACAGCTTTGGTAAAGGCGATATTCGCGGCGTCGCCGCACCCGAGGCGGCTAACAATGCCTCGGCCTGTGGCTCGTTTATTCCCATGCTGACGCTCGGCGTGCCCGGCTCCGGTACCACGGCGGTGATGATGGGGGCGCTGACGCTCTATAACATCACGCCAGGACCGGCGATGTTCACCGAACAGCCGGATATCGTCTGGGGGCTGATTGCGGCACTGCTGATTGCCAACGTAATGTTGCTGGTCATGAACATCCCGCTGATTGGCCTGTTCACCCGTATGCTGACCATTCCGCTGTGGTTCCTGGTACCCGCAATCGCGGCCGTCTCGGCGGTAGGGGTGTATGCGGTGCACAGCACCACCTTCGACCTGATTCTGATGGTGGTGCTGGGGGTGTTCGGCTACATCTTGCGTAAAATGCACTTCCCGATGTCGCCGTTGATTCTGGGCTTTGTGCTGGGTGAGATGCTGGAACAGAACCTGCGCCGCGCCCTGTCCATTAGCAATGGCAATATCGCCATTCTGTGGGACAGCAATGTGGCGAAGATCCTGCTGGCGCTGGCTATTGTGGTGTTGGTCGTGCCACCGGTGCTGCGCCTGCTGCGTCGTCAGCGTAAGCCGCAGCCCGATATCGGCTAATTAACCTGACAGCTGGGCATTAACCCACTGTTTTAACGCCTGGCGGGAGATCTTAATCCCGCCATTTTTTAACTCCGCAGGCAGTACCAGCCAGTGCACGGGCTGCTCAAATCGCGCCAGTTTGCCCTGTACCCATTCCGGCAAGCGGGTGATATCTGTTCCCGGTTCACACTCCACCACCGCTACCGGACGCTGACCAAATTCGGCGTCATTCAGCGGAACAATGAAGACCTGGCTGATGTGCGGATGGGTCGCGATAATCCGCTCAAGACTCTCCGGCTGAATGCCCTCGCCTCCGCTGAAAAAGAGGTTATCCATCCGACCGAGGATCGTCAGGCGACCGTCATGCAGTTCGCCGCGATCGCGGGTGGCAAACCAGCCCTCTGAATTCGTGAGCGGCAGCAACGCGCCGTCGCGCCAGTAGCCTGAGGCCATGCTTTGCGCCTTGATCCACACTTCACCGTTAACGACCTGAACCTCCCTGCCCGGCAATGCGCTGCCCACGTCCGGCTCACCGTCAGCCTCTTTCGCGCAGACGGTAGAGGCAAACTCCGTCAGGCCATAGCCACAAAACGTAGAAATACCCTGCGCGCGCGCCTGTTGCGTCAACTCAACGGGGATGGCGGCCCCGCCCAGCAGTACCGCTTTCAGCGCGATCCGCTGGTGGGTATTGAGCAGACGCCAGAGCTGGGTTGGCACCAGCGAGGCATGCGTACACCCCTGCAAGGCCTGCTCCAGCGGCTGCTTCTCGCGTACGGTTAAGCGCGCGCCAGCCTGCAGCCAGCGCCATAAAATCCCCTGCCCGGAGACATGAAACAGCGGCAGCGAAAGCAGCCAGTCGTCATCCTCGCCGTAGGGCATCAGCGCGAGGACGCCCTCAGCGCTGGCAAGATGCGCCCCGCAGGTATGAACGGCCGCTTTCGGCAGCCCGGTGGAGCCGGAGGTGAGCGTCATTGAGGCCAGCCGCTCAGGCTGCCATGCCACGCTGTATTCGCCGGACGGAGCATGTACGCTAAGCGCGGCGAGCCCGTCATAGTGACCGTCCAGCACCAGCGCAAAACGCAGCGTCATCTGCGGAAGTAATACCTCCAGCAGCGGTTGCGGGAGCTGGGGATTAACCGGAAGAATTCGCGCGCCGCACTGGAGCAGCGCCAGCCATGCCAGCAGGGTCTGCGGGTGATTATGGGCGAGCAGCAGCACGCCGTCACCCGCCTCCACACCCTGCTGATGAAACCCTGCGGCCAGATTGTCGATGCGGGTGCAGAGCTGTTGCCAGCTCAGCACCTCGTCGTTGAGACGCAGAGCCGGTGTATCAGCACGCTGCTCGCGCCAGTGCCGCCACGGCCAGTCGCTAAAACTCATTGCAACGGCTCCAGCGCCTCAACGCCCGCGCACGGCAGCGCGCTCCCCGGCCACGGGCGAATGAGCTGGGTTTGCATCAGGTTTAACGTATCCAGCCCCGGGATGGTGTCGGGCGTTAACCAGGCGGCAATGCGCGCCAGCTGTGTCAGCCCAAGGCTGGATTCGATGGAGGAGCTGATCACCGCCGTCAGCCCTGCCTCATGCGCTGCCGCCACCTGTTCGCGCACCTTCACCAGACTGCCCGTTAGCGTCGGTTTTATGACCACGGCGCTGACGCCAGGCTCGGCGCTAAAGGCAAAGTCCGCCTCGCGCAGGCTTTCATCCCAGGCGATGGCAATGCCGGTTTCTCGGGCAAAAGCGCGTGAATCCTCACGGGTTTTGCACGGCTCTTCCAGAAAAGCGATGCGGCTGCGGTTCGCCGGGTTGACGTACTTCGCGAACTGCTGCGCCTTAAGCGGCGTCCAGGCGCGGTTGGCATCCAGACGCAGGCGCAGATCGGGGATCGCCTCCAGCAAGAGGTTAGCGACCATGCCGTCGCGTACCGCTTCGTAAAGACCGACTTTGATTTTCGCCACTTTCTCGCCGGGCATTGCGCTGAGCAAGGCAAACAGCTCGTCCGGATCGCCCGTGCAGAGCGGCGCGGCACGGTAATCGGCCTCATCAGGCAGGCTGCCGTCGAGCTCCGCGAGCGCGCAGCTGATGCCAAACGCGGCGGAAGGGAGATCGGGCAGCGGCGGATTCAGGCCTGTACGCCATTCCTCTACCCATGCCATCAGCGCAGCCTGCGCCTCCTCCAGCGACTCCAGGCTAAAGCCCGGCAGAGGCGAAATCTCGCCCCAGCCCTGCCCTTCGCCCTGCTGTAGTTGCACGAAGAAGCCATCACGGGTTTTTAACCGCCGTTCACGCAGCACCACGCCCGCGTCCATCGGTATCTGCCAGCGGTAAACCTGCGCGCGACGCATTACGGGTTCCGTTTGTATTTACTGAAGTCCGGCTGGCGTTTTTCGTTAAACGCGTTGCGCCCTTCCTGCCCCTCTTCGGTCATGTAGAACAGCATGGTGGCGTTACCCGCCAGCTCCTGCAGACCCGCCTGACCGTCACAGTCAGCGTTCAGGGCCGCTTTCAGGCAGCGCAGCGCCATTGGGCTGTTCTGCAGCATTTCGCGACACCAGCGAACGGTCTCTTTTTCGAGATCGGCAATCGGCACCACGGTGTTAACCAGGCCCATATCCAGCGCTTCCTGGGCGTTATACTGACGGCACAGGAACCAGATTTCGCGGGCTTTTTTCTGACCGACAATGCGCGCCATGTAAGAAGCCCCCCAGCCGCCGTCAAAGGAGCCGACTTTCGGGCCCGTCTGACCGAAGATGGCGTTCTCTGCGGCAATGGTCAGATCGCACATCATGTGCAGCACGTGGCCGCCGCCGATGGAGTAGCCTGCCACCATGGCCACCACAGGTTTTGGGCAGGTGCGGATTTGACGCTGGAAATCAAGCACGTTCAGGTGATGGGTACCCGCATCGTCCTGGTATCCGCCGTAGTCACCGCGTACTTTCTGATCGCCACCGGAGCAGAAGGCTTTTTCGCCTTCCCCGGTCAGGACGATAACGCCGATGTTGTCGTCATAGCGCGCATCCGCCAGGGCCTGAATCATCTCTTTTACGGTCAGGGGACGGAAGGCGTTACGCACCTGCGGACGATTAATGGTGATTTTGGCGATACCGTCAGCCGATTTGTGGTAACGAATGTCGGTATAACCTTCGGAGCAGTCTTGCCATTCAACCGGTGCATAGAGCATGTTTTCATCAGGATAGATCATAGAGTGTCCTTTATTCGACGACGCAGTATCTGAGCCAGACTCGCGCTAACCGCCCCGGGATTTTCCCGGTGGGCGTTGTGTCCGGCGTTTGGAATGACATGGCGAACAGCGTTCAGTTCAGCGGCCAGGGCCGCGAACTTCTCGTCACGTTCGCCATAGAGATAATCAAAAGGGAAATGTCGCGCGCAGAGGGCGGCACGCAGGTCTGGTTGCACGGCGAGCGAGGTTGCCTCAAGCATCATCGCCAGGTTTGTGCCCGCGTTGCGACAGCGCAGGGCGATGAGCGCCCTGCGCTGGCTGTCCGTCAGGGAGGCAAAGACAGGCTGTTGATACCAGTCGGCAAAGACGTTTGAGAGGGGCTGCGTGCGAAAACGCTGCGCCCACAGATGGTCGGATGCTGCTCTTGCCTCTCGTGCTGCGACCCCCTTCAGGCCCGGATGTCCGCCTTCCACGATGATGCCGCAAAGCCCCGCAGGATCCTGGCAGGCATGAAACATCGCAATGCGGCCGCCAAGGGAGTACCCCACCAGCCAGTAGTTAAGTATGTTGTAACTAACAAGGGTTCGGGTAAGCACGTCACTCATCTCGTCGAACCCCGTGACGGCCATACTGGCGGACCGGCCATGCCCCGGCAGGTCGAGATAAAGCCGGGGATAATCGCTGAGCGCCTCGCCGACCGTCTGCCACTCGCGGCAATCGCCAGAAAATCCATGCAAAAAGACCAGCCAGGGGTAACCTGGCTTACCGGCCTGTTGCGCGCCTGCGAGGATCACAGGTGGCTCACCTGCGCCAGCAGACTTTGCAGCTTCTGCGCACCGTCAGCCTCGTTGACGACCAGTTCAATCAGCGTTGCACCGGGCTGTCGCCAGGCGCTGCTCAGGGCTGCATCCAGCGCTTCCCAGTTTTCCGGGCGGTGGTATTTCAGATTAAACATCGCTGCGGCATGTTCAAACTGCACGTTCTGCGGCATCAGATAGAAGCGCTCGCGTTCGCTCTGCGGTGTCGGCAGCAGGGAGAAGATCTGCCCGCCGTTATTGTTGACCACAATCAGCACAAACGGCGCCGACACCTGCCGCAGCAGCGCCAGCGCATTGAGATCGTACAGCGCTGAAAGATCGCCCACGATCGCCAGCGTGGATTTCGCGCTGGCTCGCTGCACCCCCGCCGCCGTGGAGATCAGCCCGTCAATGCCGCTGGCTCCCCGGTTACTGTAGACCGGATAGCCCGCAGGCAGTTTTGAGAACGCATCAATCAGACGCACCACCAGGCTGTTGCCGACAAACAGTTGCCCCTGCTCCGGCAGATACCGGTAAATACGGTGCGCCAGCTCCGCTTCACCAAATTCTTCGCATTGTGCGTCGGTCAACTCCCACGCCTGACGCGACAGCGCCGGGATCTCAACGGCCCACGGGGCGCGCTTTTCCGCCGGGTGGAGCGCCAGCCAGGCGTCAATGTCGCTCACCAGACGACGACCGCGATGGTGCGCCGGATCGAGCCGCCCTTCCAGCGGATCCACCAGCCAGTACTCTTCCGGGCTACAGGTTGCCTGCCACTGCAGTAACCGTTTGCCGGTCAGGCTTGCGCCCAGCTGAACCACAATCTGCGCCTGCGCCAGTTCAGTCACCGCTTTCGCATTCCCGAGCCAGAGATCGGCACACGGCAGCGGCTGTCCGGTCTGGGACAGCACGTCGCCAATCAGCGGCCAGCCAAGGGTGTGTGCCCATTCGGCCACCTGCCTGCCTTCGGCGGCGCTCATGCGCCCGGCAATAACCACGCCGCGTTTTTGTCGCCAGAAGAACCAGTCACGTTGCTTTGCGCTCTCAAGGTGTGTCTGCTCGCGCAGCCACGGCTTTTCGCTTTCCCACCAGTCGCCAAGCTGCTGCTGCCAGGCAAGACCGGTGTCGTCCATTTCGCCGTACAACGGCTCGGCAAACGGACAGTTAATATGTAACGCCCCGCTGCGCAATGTCTCCATGGCATGATCGACGGTCGAGACCAGCCAGCTTGCGGGAATGTCCTGCGTGGGTCGGGGTAACGAAACCGTCTGCGAAGGATGCGAGGCAAAGAGGCCCGGCTGACGAATAGCCTGGTTCGCTCCGCAGTCAATAAGCTCCGGCGGGCGATCGGCTGTCAGCAGAACCAGTTTCTCACCGGTCAGCCCGGCTTCGATAAGGGCCGGATAGAGGTTTGCCACGGCAGTACCGGAGGTGACGATCACCGCCACCGGTTCCTTGCTGACCTTTGCCAGCCCCAGAGCCAGGTGGCCCAGGCCGCGCTCGTCAAAATGGGTGTGGTGAATAAATGCCCGGTTCTCTGCTGCCGCCAGCGTCAGCGGTGTGGAGCGTGAGCCCGGCGCAATACACACATGCCTGACGCCATGGCGAGTCAGGGCTTCAAGGATCACCGTCGCCCAGCGTCGGTTAAAAGAACTTACTGACATGAGATTGTCCGGTATCAAGAATGCGACACAGTATAAATAATAGAAAAAAATAGAATTTTGATATGAATCGGGATTGCGCGAATCAGTACTAATCCTTCAGGAGCAGAGAGCGCAAGCCTGCGGCTTTATTTTCGATCTCCTGCCACTCCTGTTCCGGATCGGAACCGCTGACGATCCCCGCCCCGGCGTAAAGACGGACGGTGGCGTCATGGACGCGCGCCGAGCGCAGGGCCACGCAGAACTCGCTTTGTTCTGGCGACAGATATCCGGCGGATCCGGCATACCATTCCCGGTCGAAAGGTTCAACGCGGTGTATGAATTCGCGTGCTGGCTGGCGCGGTAACCCGGCAACCGCAGCCGTCGGCTGCAGCACATGCAGACATTGCTCATCATCCGCATGCTTGAGCTCGGTCCAGATGCAGCGGCGAAGATGCTGCACTTTGCGCAACCGCATAACCTGTGCTGGCAGGACCTCCAGCGTCCGGGTATGGTGCTGCAGCCGCTGGCAGATATCCTCCACCACCAGCATGTTTTCACGCTGGTTTTTATCATCGTTCATCAGCCAGTCGCCCAGAAGGCGGGCCTGCTTGTCGTCGGGATGGCTGGCGACGGTACCGGCCAGCGCTTCGGTACGCAGCAGGTTGCCGCGCCGCCGCCACAGGCGTTCAGGTGTGGAGCCAAGAAACGCGTTGCTGGCATCGAAAACCATGCAGAAATGATAGCAGTTGAGATTCAGGGCACGGCTGGCCGCCATCAGCGCCACGGCATTCACCGGCTGACTGAACTGCAGATCGGTTGCCCGGGCGAGCACCACCTTTTCGACTTCGCCGCGCGCGATGGTCTCTGTCGCCTGGCGGATAAGGCGCAGCCATTCCGGTTTTTGCGGCTGATGGGTCTCCTGCACTACCTGGGCTGAGAGCGGGCGGATTGGTCGGGCATCGCGAAGCTGCTGTAAGAACGCCAGCGCCGCATCGGCATCCTCCTGAAGGGAACGGTCACTCCACAGCTGCAGACGCAACGTGGCGGTCCCGGCAGAACGTCGCCACAGCAGGCGGGGTAAAAAGAGACTGCCCTGCTCCGGGGTGAAGGCATTCAGGCCGCAGATCCGCGTGTCGTTCGCTACAGGCTGTTGCTGTAAAAACTGCGAAGCCTGAGCCAGGGAGGAAAAATGGATGACGGCGCCCAGCGCAGCCAGCTCTTCATCACCGTTACGCTGCTGCCAGTAAAACTGGGGAAACAGGCACTGAGCACCAAGCCAGGCGAGAGGGTCGAAAGCGTCGTTTAGCGGGAAAGAGACGTCAACGTGACGTAAGCCGGGTGTAGCGGGTAACGCTTGCGCAAGCTGAGTACGCAGACGTTCCAGCGCGTTGGAAATCGAATGCACGCGAACCTCTCCCTGTAAAAACGCTTAGTATACGGGGTACCATCAGAAATATCAGTACCCACGTATAGGGAGGGGTTAAGCGTCTGATTCAGGGGTTAACGACGGGCCAGAAGCAGCCCCAGCACCAGACCCACCGCCGCACCGACACCAATGCCTTGCCACGGTTTTTCATGGACGTAATCATCGGCGCGATACACCGCTTTTTTTGCGCGGTAGTAGTAATTGTCGGAGGCATGGCTGACGCGGGTTTTGACGTCATGTAGCGCCTGTTCGGCACGCGCCTTGAGTTCGATATATTTCTGATCGGCAGGGTCGCCGGACGAACGTAACACCTCTTCCAGCGTTTCGCTCAGTAACGTCAGGTCGTCATCGACACGGGTATCCCAGGATTGAAATGACATATTTTGCTCCATGTTAGTACACCAGTCCGCTAACTATAGCCAACGACCTGCCATTACGCCTGTTTCACTTCCCGCGCCATACCGATATGAGGAATGCCGTCTTCGTCGTACACGTCCGTGACCGGCATAAAGCCAAAGTGGCCGTAGAAAGACTGAAGGTGCGCCTGTGCACCAAGGTATAACGCCTTGTCTGGCCACTGTTTTTGGCATGCCTCCAGCGTTTTTTCCATCAGCTGATAGCCCAGTTTTTCACCGCGCGCCTTGCCGCTAATAATGACGCGACCAATAACGACAGGCTCAAAATCGTCCCCGCTTTTCAGAATCCTCGCATACGCCACCAGCTCGTTATTCCTCCAGCCGAGAATATGACGGTTCTCGCCCACCAGATCATCACCATCGATGTCCTGATACGGGCAGGTTTGTTCCACAACAAACACTTCGCAGCGCAGTTTGAGCAGGGCGTACAGTGTCTGAACGGTGAGTTCACTATGGTGTAAATCTTGCCACTGGATCATGTCGGTCTCCTTCCTGGGTTCATCACGTTATACTAAACCCTCCCCCATTCGGCAAAGGGCTGATTGCGTTATGGAACTGATTTTTCTGGGTACGTCCGCTGGCGTGCCAACACGCACACGAAACGTGACCGCGATCCTGCTGGATCTGCAGCACCCAACCCGTGGCGGACTGTGGCTGTTTGACTGTGGCGAAGGAACGCAGCATCAGCTGTTACACACCGCTTATCATCCCGGTAAGCTGGATAAGATCTTTATCACCCATCTGCATGGCGATCACCTGTTTGGCCTGCCGGGCCTGCTGTGTAGCCGTTCGATGGCGGGTAATGCCAACCCGCTGACGATTTACGGGCCGGCGGGTACTGGTGAGTTTGTTGAAACTACGCTGCGCCTGAGCGGGTCGTGGACAGATTATCCGCTGGAGGTGATTGAGATAACCGAGGGGCTGGTTTTGGATGACGGGGACTATACCGTCACCGCCCGGCCGCTCAACCATCCGGTTGAGTGCTATGGCTACCGCATCGAAGCGCATGATAAGCCCGGCGCGCTCGACGCCGCTGCGCTGGTTGCCGATGGTGTGAAGCCCGGACCGCTTTTCCAGCGACTGAAACAGGGCGAAACCGTCACGCTTGAGGACGGCCGCACGATTAATGGCCAGGACTATCTCGCCCCACCGCAGCCAGGGAAAAAACTGGCGATTTTTGGCGATACCGCGCCCTGCCCTGCGGCCCTGCAACTGGCGCGAGAGGTGGATGTGATGGTGCACGAAGCCACGCTTGAAACGGCGATGGAAGAGAAAGCCAACAGCCGGGGTCACAGCTCCACGCGTCAGGCGGCGGCGCTTGCCCGTGAAGCGAACGTTGGAAGATTGATTGTCACCCATGTCAGCTCGCGCTATGACGCCCACGGCTGTGAAAAACTGCTGGCAGAGTGCCGCGACGTGTTCCCGGCGTGTGAGCTGGCCAACGATTTCACTAAGGTCAGCGTTTAGTCCTTCATTTTTCTCTCAGGATGCCGATAACGATTAAAAGGGCAGCGTTTCACTTGAGGGTAGAATGGATAATTTCCAGAAAGATATTGATGACAGGGCAAATCTCACCCTGTCGAATCGTTTTGAGCTGTTGCTGTTCCGTCTGGGCACGTCTCTGAATGAAAATAAATCCGAGCTGTTTGGCATTAACGTTTTTAAGCTGCGTGAAATTGTGCCGATGCCGGAGTTCACCAAACCCGCAGGGATGAAGTCCCCGCTGATGGGGATGGTGAATATCCGCGATCAGGTGATCCCGGTGATCGACCTGGCCGCCGTGGCGGGCTGTAAGCCGACGACGGGGCTCAACATCCTGCTGATCACCGAATATGCCCGCAGCGTGCAGGCGTTTGCGGTGGAATCGGTTGAGAACATCATGCGCCTCGACTGGAAGCAGGTTCACGCGGCGGAAACCGCCGTCAGCGGACGTTACATCACCAGTATCGCCTGTCTGGACGAAAAGACCGATACCAACGAGCTGGCGATGGTGCTGGACGTTGAGCAGATCCTGTATGACATCACGCCGGCCAACCACGATCTGCACGCCACGAATCTGCAGACCACTAAGTTCCACATCAAGCCTGGCGCTGTGGCGATTGTAGCGGAAGATTCCAAAGTCGCGCGCTCCATGCTGGAGAAGGGATTACAGGCTATGGAGATCCCGGCGCAGCTGCATATCACCGGTAAAGACGCATGGGAGAAAATTGGCGTGCTGGCCGCGCAGGCGCAGGCTGAAGGGGTGCCGATCACCGATAAAATTGCCCTGGTGCTGACCGACCTCGAAATGCCAGAGATGGACGGTTTCACGCTGACGCGCAAAATCAAAACCGATCCGCTGCTGAAAGATATTCCTGTTGTGATCCACTCTTCGCTTTCGGGCAACGCCAACGAAGATCATATTCGTAAAGTGAAGGCCGACGGCTACGTGGCGAAGTTTGAGCTGAACGAGCTGTCGTCGGTGATTGAAGAGGTGCTGGACCGTTCGATGAAGAAGATTGACGGGCCGTTGATTAGCAGGAAACAGCTGGCTTAAGTCTGGTGCGGGCTGGTGCCCTCACCCCGCCCCTCTCCCTGTATGAGAGGGCGAAAACCATAAAAAAACCCGCCGAGGCGGGTTTTTTGCTTTTACATCAGCGGCATTGCTCGCTGCACGATATCAATCAGCGGCTGCGGATAGATACCGAAGATCAGCACCAGCAGCGCGGAGATCAGCACCACAATACCACCGGCGCTGTACTGCCAGTTGCCTGGTGCGTCGCGGTTGAGCTGCTGAGGCGCGCTCAGGTACAGGCTCACGGCCACACGCAGATAGTAGTACAGACCGATTGCCGAGCCGATAACCACGCCCGCAGTCAGCCACCACAGGTGCGCCTGCACACCGACAGCCAGCACGTAGAACTTACCGATGAAGCCCAGCGTCATTGGGATACCCGCCAGAGAGAGCATCATCACGGTCATCACCGCAGACAGGATCGGACGGTGCCAGAACAGGCCACGGTAGGAGAACAGTGAATCTGCATCCGGGCCACGGTACGGGCTGGACATCAGGCTCACCACGCCGAACGCGCCGAGGCTGCTGAACAGGTAACCGGCCAGGTAAACGCCTACGGTTTCCATCGACATCTCACCGCTCTGCAGCGCAATCAGTGCCACCAGCAGGTAGCCCAGATGAGAGATGGAGGAGTAACCCAGCAGACGTTTAATGTTGGTCTGGCTCAGCGCCATCAGGTTACCGAAGATGATGGAGACGAACGCGATAATTCCCAGCACCGTGCGAACTGCTTCGCTGTCACCTACCGGTGCGTACAGGAACAGGCGCATGACCACACCGAAGATAGCGATTTTGCTCGCCGTCGCCAGGAAGGTAGAAACCGGCGCCGGTGCGCCCTGGTAAACGTCCGGGGTCCACAGGTGGAACGGAACCAGAGAGAGTTTAAAGCCGAGGCCAACAATCATCATGCCCAGACCCGCCAGCAGCAGCGGCTCGTGCAGCATGCCGTCGCCGAGGCTCTTGCCAAGCGCCATGAACGAAAGGTTACCGGTCTGCGCGTACAGCAGCGCAATACCAAACAACAGGAAGGACGAGGCAGCAGCAGACAGGATGGTGTACTTGATGCTCGCTTCCAGAGAGCGCTTCTGACGGAAGGCGTAACCAATCAGGCCGAACAGCGGCAGAGAGATAAGCTCAATGCCGAGGAACAGCGCAGCCAGATGGTTTGCATTCGCCAGCAGAATGCCGCCGAGTGCGGCAATCAGTACCAGCAGGTAAAACTCTTCTTTGTTGTCGTTGTAGCCTTCGAGCCACGGATAGGCAAAGGTACAGGTCGCCAGGCTCGCCAGCAGAACCAGCCCCGTGTACAGCATGGCATAGCCGTCAACGCGCATCAGCGGGGTGACGTCCATCGCCCCGCCCTGGCCAACAAACCAGAGAGAGACTAACGCGGCGTTCAGTCCGATGACCGACAGCGTGGCATTCAGGAAGTGATTGCGTCGCCACGCAATGGAGAGCATCACAACCACCACCGTCAATCCGACGATCAGCAGCGGTAGCAGCGCGATCAGTTGTTGTGGAGTTATTGTCATGGCGAATTACGGCCTTGTAGTAGAAGCAGAATTAACAAACCACTGCTGGATATTACCCATCGCGGAGTGCGAGGTATCCAGAATCGGCTGCGGGAAGAAGCCCAGCAGCACCAGCAGTACGACCAGCAGCAGGATGATGAACAGCTCACGCAGCGACATCCCCGGCAGTTCTTGTGCAGCAATTTCGCTCTTCGCTTTACCGAAGTAAGCACGGTGCAGCATCGCCAGCGAGTAGACGGACGCGAACACCAGACCAAAGGTGGAGATGACGGTAATCATCGGTACCACTTTGAAGCTGCCGAACAGAATCATAAATTCGCCGACGAAGTTACCGGTACCTGGCATACCCAGGGTCGCCACCGCGAAGAACATGGACAACGCCGGCAGCCACTTAATTTTGCTCCACAGACCGCCCATCATACGCATGTCACGAGTATGCAGACGTTCGTACAGCTGACCACAGAGGATGAAGAGACCGGCTGCGGACAGACCGTGCGCAATCATCTGGATCACCGCGCCCTGGTACGCCAGCTGGCTGCCGGTGTAGATAGCAATCAGCACGAAGCCCATGTGGGAAACGGAGGTGTACGCAATCAGACGTTTGATGTCGTACTGCGTGAACGCCATCCAGGCACCGTAGAAGATACCAATCACACCCAGCCACATGGCAATCGGTGCGAACTCAGCGGACGCGTTCGGGAACAGTGGCAGCGCGAAACGCAGCAGACCGTAGGCTGCTGTTTTCAGCAAGATGCCCGCCAGGTCAACAGAACCTGCGGTTGGCGCCTGAGAGTGCGCATCTGGCAGCCAGCCGTGCAGCGGTACGACCGGCATTTTCACCGCGAAGGCGATGAAGAAGCCGAGCATCAGCAGGTATTCCACACCGTGAGACATCGGGGTCTTCAGCAGGTCTTCGTAGTTGAAGGTCCAGACACCGGTCGCATTGTGGTGCACAAACACCAGCGCCAGAATGGCAATCAGCATCACCAGACCACTCGCCTGGGTATAGATGAAGAACTTGGTGGCCGCCGTGATACGCGTTTTACCGTCGGACGCCTTATGGCCCCACAGCGCGATCAGGAAGTACATCGGCACCAGCATCATCTCCCAGAAGAAGAAGAACAGGAACATGTCGATGGCAAGGAACACGCCGATTACGCCGCCCAGGATCCACATCAGGTTCAGGTGGAAGAAGCCCTGGTATTTTTCAATTTCTCGCCAGGAGCAAAGTACCGCCAGAACGCCGAGCAGACCGGTCAGCACCACCATCAGCAGCGACAGACCGTCAATCGCCAGGTGGATCGTAATGCCGAAACGCGGGATCCACGGCAGGATAAACTCAGACTGCCACTGCGGAATGCCCGCAGACTGGGTCAGGGAGTAGCCACCCTGCAACCAGAGTTGCAGACCAAGCGCGAGCGTCAATCCCATGGTGATCAGCGCGATCCAGCGCGGCATCTTCACGCCAAAGCGTTCAGTCTGCCAGCACAGGAAGCCGCCGATGAAGGGAATTAATATTAGCCAGGGTAGTAACATGGCGATTTACATTCCTTTTTAAGGCCCCCAGCAGGGGCCTGATTTTCAACGAATTCGAATAAAATTCACTTTACGATCAACGCAACACCATCAGCAGCGCCAGCACGACAACCGCACCGATGCTCATGGACGCCACATACCAGCGCAGGTAACCGTTCTCGCTGTACAGCAGGCCTTTACCTGCAAAGCGGGAGAGGATCGCCGGGATATTCATCAGGCTGTTCAGTGGGTCGCGCTTCAGCAGCCACGCAATGCCCAGGAACGGCTTAACGAAGATCATGTCGTACAGCCAGTCGAAGCCCCACGCGTTGTACCACCAGGTGCCCAGCAGGCGGCCTGGCGCACTGTTGGCAACGGCTGTCACCAGCGTGCGTTTGCCCAGCCACAGCCATGCAGCAATCAGGATACCCGCGATAGCGACCACACCAGAGGTGATTTCAAGCGTCAGAACGCGGCCGTGCTCAAGCTCGGTGGTATCTGGCAGTACACCCTGCAGCGGCGGCACAATCATCGCGCCAACGAAGGTGGACAGGACCAGCAGCACAATCAGCGGCAGGTGGTGAGTAATCCCCTTCCCTGCATGAGCGTGAATTTGTTCTTTACCGTGGAATACGATGAAAATCATACGGAAGGTATACAGGGAGGTCATGAACGCACCGACCAGACCCGCAACCATCAGATTGATATGACCATTCGCCATGGCACCGGCAAGGATTTCGTCCTTACTGAAGAAGCCCGCGGTAATTAGCGGCAGTGCCGCCAGCGCCGCGCCGCCCACCAGGAAGCAGACATACACCAGCGGGATGGACTTACGCAGTCCGCCCATCTTGAAGATGTTCTGCTCGTGATGGCAGGCCAGGATCACGGAACCGGATGAGAGGAACAGCAGCGCTTTAAAGAACGCGTGCGTCATCAGGTGGAAAATCGCCGCGTCCCACGCCTGAACGCCCAGCGCCAGGAACATGTAGCCAATCTGGCTCATGGTGGAATAAGCAAGAACGCGTTTGATGTCGGTCTGCACCAGCGCGGCAAAGCCTGCCAGCACCAGCGTGACCGCACCGACGATACCCACCAGATGCAGAATTTCCGGGGTCATCAGGAACAGGCCATGGGTACGCGCAATCAGATACACACCGGCGGTAACCATGGTCGCGGCGTGGATCAGCGCGGAGACAGGGGTTGGACCCGCCATCGCGTCGGCCAGCCATGTCTGCAACGGCAGCTGTGCAGATTTACCCACAGCACCACCCAGCAGCATCAGCGTTGCCCACCACAGCATGTTGTTGCCTGCTGCGAAGTGTGCAGGCGCCAGTTCCACCATTTCGCGGAAGTTCAGCGTGCCCAGTTCGTTATAGAGAATGAACAGCGCGAACGCGAGGAAGACGTCACCCACACGGGTCACGACGAACGCTTTCATGGCCGCTGCGCCATTCTTCGGATCGGTGTAGTAGAACCCGATCAGCAGGTACGAACAGAGACCCACGCCTTCCCAGCCCAGATACATCAGCAGCAGGTTATCGGCCAGCACCAGAACCACCATGCTGGCGATAAACAGGTTGGTGTAGGCGAAGAAGCGGGAGTAGCCCTCTTCACCGCGCATGTACCAGGAGGCGAACATATGGATCAGGAAGCCCACGCCGGTCACCACGGAGAGCATGGTCAGCGAGAGACCATCCAGCACCAGGTTAAAACCGATGTTGAAATCACCGACCGACATCCAGGTCCACAGCGGCACGCTGAAGGCCTGACGCCCGTTGTTGAAGAAATCGATACCCGCATACGCTGTTACCAGCGCAGCCAGACCGACAGATCCCATGCCGACGGTCGCAGACAGATTCTCAGACCAGCGGCCGCGAGAAAACGCCAGCAGCACGAAGCCAATCAGCGGAAAAATAATGGTTAAGGCAAGCATGTTCATCCACGCAACTCACTTACTGAATCGATGTTCAGGTTCTGGCGGCGACGATGGAGCTGCAGCAACAGCGCCAGGCCAATACTCGCTTCGGCAGCCGCGAGGCTGATGGCGAGAATGTACATCACCTGGCCATCGGTCTGGCCCCAGTAGCTACCGGCGACCACGAAGGCCAGCGCGGAGGCGTTAATCATGATTTCCAGACCGATCAGCATAAACAGCAGATTGCGGCGGATAACCAGACCGGTTAAGCCCAGAACGAATAAAATCGCAGCGAGGATCAGTCCATGTGTTAAGGGGATCATGCGCGTTCCTCCGTTTTTCTTTTCGCGCGGTCGTCAGTGCGGTTGCTCAGCACCTCACCAGCACGCTCTTCGCGACCAACGTGGAAGGCAACAACCAGACCCGCCAGCAGCAGCATAGAGGCCAGTTCAACCGCCAGAACGTATGGGCCAAACAGCGTGATACCCACTTCTTTCGCGCCGATTGGCGTACCGTCGATGCCCTGGTCGTTCACGCCGAGAATGGCATAAACAATTACCACCAGCATGATGGCCGACAAAATTGCCGGGCCAATCCACACCTGCGGTTTTAACCACTGACGTTCCTGCTCAATTTCAGAGCCGCCCAGGTTCAGCATCATCACCACGAAGACGAACAGCACCATGATGGCACCGGCGTAAACGATGATTTCCAGCGCACCGGCAAAGTGCGCGCCGAGCGCAAAGAACACCCCGGAAATAGCCAGCAGCGAAATGATTAAGTACAGCAGCGCATGCACCGGATTGGTGTGCGTAATCACTCGTAGCGTAGCCAGGATGGCGATAAGGCCACAGATATAAAAAGCGAATTCCATTGCCCTCTCCTTACGGTAACAGGCTCTTAACGTCGATAGGCTTGGCTTCGTTCTCTGCTTCGCCCTTATCTTTGCCGTCGATTGCCATACCCGCCATCCGGTAGAAGTTATATTCCGGGTATTTGCCCGGACCGGAAATCAGCAGATCCTCTTTCTCGTACACCAGGTCCTGACGCTTGTACTCACCCAGTTCGAAGTCCGGGGTGAGCTGAATCGCCGTGGTTGGGCACGCTTCTTCACACAGACCACAGAAGATGCAGCGTGAGAAGTTGATGCGGAAGAACTCAGGGTACCAGCGGCCGTCTACCGTCTCTGCTTTCTGCAGAGAGATACAGCCTACCGGACACGCTACCGCACACAGGTTACAGGCAACGCAGCGCTCGGAACCGTCCGGGTCGCGCGTCAGCACGATACGGCCACGGTAGCGCGGCGGCAGATATACCGGCTCTTCCGGGTACATCCGGGTTTCGCGTTTGGCAAACGCGTGCAGGCCGATCATCCAGATACTGCGTACCTGGGTACCGAAGCCTACCAGTAATTCTTTTAAGGTCATGGTCTATAGCCCCTTATGGCTGCTGCCAGAGAATGACAGCCGCCGTTACCAACAAGTTGACGAGCGTCAGCGGCAGGCACACTTTCCAGCCGAAGGACATTACCTGGTCATAACGCGGACGCGGTAACGCTGCGCGAATCAAAATGAACATCATCATGAAGAACGCGGTTTTCAGCGCGAACCAGATGAACGGCGGTAAGAACGGGCCATGCCAGCCACCAAAGAACAGCGTTACCATCAACGCGGAAATGGTGACGATACCGATGTACTCGCCCACGAAGAACAGACCGAATTTCATACCGGAATATTCAATGTGGTAACCGTCGGCCAGTTCCTGTTCGGCTTCTGGCTGGTCAAACGGGTGACGGTGACACACCGCCACGCCCGCGATAGCAAAGGTAACAAAACCAAAGAACTGCGGGATAACGTTCCAGATGTCGGCCTGGTTGTTAACGATGTCGGTCATGTTGAATGAACCGGCCTGCGCCACCACGCCCATCAGGGAGAGCCCCAGGAACACTTCGTAGCTCAGCGTCTGCGCGGAAGCACGCATCGCACCCAGCAGCGAGTATTTGTTGTTACTGGACCAGCCTGCGAACAGTACCGCGTAAACCGCGAGACCTGCCATCATCAGGAAGAACAGAATGCCGATGTTCAGGTCAGCCACCACCCAGGTCGGGCTGACAGGAACGATAGCAAACGCCAGCAGCAGCGAGGTGAAGGCGATCATCGGTGCCAGCGTAAAGATCACGCGATCCGAGAAGCGTGGGATCCAGTCCTCTTTGAAGAACATCTTGATCATGTCCGCAACCAGCTGGAGTGAACCACCCCAGCCAACGCGGTTTGGTCCATAACGGTTCTGGAACAGACCAAGCAGACGACGTTCACCAAAGCTCATGAACGCACCACAGGTGACCACCACCAGCAGAATGACAATCGCTTTCAGAATGCTCAGCAGGATGTCGATAAGATCCGGCGTTAACCAACTCATGCTTTTGCCTCCTGCAGGTTATCAAGACGCGCACCCGCCAGTACCGGCGCGATGCCAGGCATACCCATCGGCAGACCGACCTGCCCTGCTGTCAGGCTTTCAGAGATAATCAGCGGCAGGCTGATGGTCTGGCCCTCGTAGCTAAAGGCAATGTTCGCACCCGCGTTCACGCCAAGCTTCGCGGCGTCTGCCGGGTTGAGCTTGATGTACGGCTGCGGCATACGCTGCTGGAATACCGGTGAACGCTGGGACAGCTCGTCGCTACCAAACAGATGGTAGTACGGTGCAATACGCCAGCTACCGTCCTGCGCCTGGAAGCTCGCCGGAACGGTCGTGAAGAAGTCCAGACCGGTTTCGGAGGCTTCAATCAGACGCACGCCCGGATCGCCGTGACGCAGTGAACCGCCCACTTCCGCCTGGAACTTGTTCCACGCCTGCGGGGAGTTCCAGCCCGGCGCCCATGCGAATGGGATCTGTGAACGCGGCGCAGACGGCTGGTTGTTCCCTTCCATGGAGAAGGCGAACATGGTGTCTTTATCCTGCGGCTGACGCGGTTCGTGCACGCTGATATTGGCACGCATCGCGGTACGGCCACTGTAACGGTGCGGTTCACGCGCCAGTTTCTGGCCGCGAATACGGAAGCTCGCTTCAGGCGCGGCATCTTTAATACCCGCCAGCTGAGGCAGTTTTTCGACTACCGCATCGATAACATGGTCGAGCTGCGTCCAGTCCACTTCACGGCTCTGCACGGTGCTGTGCAGGGAGTGCAGCCAGCGCCAGCTTTCCAGCATCACGGTGTTGCTGTCGTAGTACGCCGGGTCATAAACCTGGAAGAAACGCTGTGCGCGGCCTTCGTTGTTGATAACCGTTCCGTCGCTTTCTGCGAAGCTTGCCGCAGAGAGCACCAGGTGCGCTTTATCCATAATCGCGGTGCGCTGATGGTCGATTACCATCACCAGCGGTGCTTTAGAGAGCGCAGCGTCAACGCGCGCGGCAGAGGCATGGCGATGCAGATCATTTTCCAGCACCACAACGGCGTCAGCGGCACCGGACTCCAGTTCGCTTAACGCTTCTTCCAGCGAGCCACCGCCAATCATACCCAGACCGATACTGTTCACCGCACGGGCAATCATGGTGACACCAACGTCCGCACCGCGGCCTTTCAGGGCTTTGGCGACGTTCGCTGCAGCCTGAATGATTTCGGCGCTACCGGCGTTAGTCCCGGAGATAATCAGTGGTTTCTTCGCCCCCGCCAGCGCCTGAACAATCACGTCGACTTTGCTTTGCAGGTCACGATCCAGTTCAACGGCCGGAGAGTTATTGTCCAGCGCATGGGCAATGGCAAAGCCAAGACGTGCCTGATCTTCAACCGGCGCGCAGTAGGTCCACGCGGCGATATCGTCCAGACGGGTGTTGTCGACGTTCGTCACAAACAGAGGATGCTTCGCGCGCTGGCCGATGTTGAGGATTGCCGCAATCTGCCAGTCAGCCACTTTCTGTGCCGCTGCCATTTCACGTGCTTTACCCTTCACCGCCTGGCGAACCGCCAGAGCCGCGCGAGCGCCGGTCTGCGTCAGATCTTCGCCCAGCACCAGAACCGCATCATACGATTCGATTTCGCGCAGCGCAGGGGTATGAATACCGCCTTCGCGCAGCACTTTCAGTACCAGCTGCAGACGTTCCTGCTCGCCCTGAGCGATACCGGTGTAGAAGTTTTCCGCCCCCACCAGCTCACGCAGCGCGAAGTTGCTTTCGATGCTGGCACGCGGGGAGCCGATACCGATCACTTTCTTCGACTGGCGCAGAATATCTGCCGCACCCTGCATCGCCTGTTCAGCGTTCAGGGTGATAAAGTCGTCGCCACGGCGCTGAACCGGCTGACGCGGACGGTCTTTCAGGTTCACATAGCCATAGCCGAAACGACCGCGGTCGCACAGGAAGTAATGGTTTACGGTACCGTTGTAACGGTTTTCGATACGACGCAGTTCGCCGTAGCGCTCACCCGGGCTGGTGTTACAGCCCAGCGAACACTGCTGGCAGATGCTTGGTGCAAACTGCATGTCCCACTTACGGTTGTAACGCTCGGAGTGAGTTTTATCGGTGAATACGCCGGTCGGACAGATTT
Organism: Enterobacter sp. T1-1; assembly: GCF_000710795.1. Taxonomy (NCBI): domain Bacteria; kingdom Pseudomonadati; phylum Pseudomonadota; class Gammaproteobacteria; order Enterobacterales; family Enterobacteriaceae; genus Enterobacter; species Enterobacter sp. T1-1. The sequence goes on from NZ_JALW01000001.1 coordinate 48,255, forward strand.
CTACCAGGTTACCGGAGAATTCGCTCTCAAGCGTACCGTCTTCCGGACGACCGAAGTAGACGTTGTCATGTGCGCCATACACGCCCAGATCCTGACCGTCTGCGTAATCTTTGTAGTAACGCACGCAGCGGTAGCAGGCGATGCAGCGGTTCATTTCGTGAGAGATGAACGGCCCCAGGTCCTGGTTACGGTGAGTACGTTTAGTAAAGCGATAGCGACGGAAGCTGTGACCGGTCATTACGGTCATATCCTGAAGGTGGCAGTTACCGCCCTCTTCACAGACCGGGCAGTCGTGCGGGTGGTTGGTCATCAACCATTCCACAACGCTTTCACGGAACTGTTTTGCTTCTTCGTCATCAATCGAAATAAAGGTGCCTTCGGTGGCTGGCGTCATACAGGACATCACCAGGCGACCACGCGTGTCTTCCGCGTTTTGATATTGCTTCACCGCACACTGGCGGCAAGCACCGACGCTGCCCAGCGCCGGATGCCAGCAAAAGTACGGAATATCGAGGCCAAGAGACAGACAAGCTTCCAGCAGGTTGTCCGCCCCGTTGACTTCGTATTCTTTGCCGTCTACATGAATCGTAGCCATTAGCATGCTTCCAGTTGTCTCGAATTGCTTCGAGCGTTAATCAAAATTCTGTTTTTACCAGCGTGCTTTCAGCAGGTTCGGCTGAATACCATTGATTGAATGGGTATTGCTGAACGGCTGCTTGATGCCTGCTTCGAATTCGTCGCGGAAATATTTAATCGCGCTCTGCAGCGGCTCGACGGCACCCGGTGCGTGGGCACAGAAGGTTTTGCCCGGCCCTAAGAATCGACACAGTTGCTCAAGTGTCTCGATATCACCAGGCTGGCCTTCGCCGCGTTCGATAGCACGCAGGATCTTCACGCTCCACGGCAGACCGTCACGGCACGGTGTACACCAGCCGCAGGACTCACGGGCGAAGAACTCTTCCAGGTTACGCACCAGCGAGACCATGCCGATCTCGTGGTCGACGGCCATCGCCAGCGCAGTACCCAGACGGCTACCTGCTTTACCAATGCTTTCGAATTCCATCGGCAGGTCAAGGTGGGCTTCGGTCAGGAAGTCTGTCCCTGCCCCACCCGGCTGCCAGGCTTTGAATTTCAGGCCATCGCGCATGCCACCGGCGTAGTCTTCAAGAATTTCGCGGGCGGTAGTACCGAACGGCAGTTCCCAGACGCCAGGGTTTTTCACGCGGCCGGAGAAGCCCATCAGCTTGGTACCGGCATCTTTGCTTGAGGAGATACCCTGATACCACTCCACGCCGTTGGCGAGGATAGCCGGAACGTTACACAGGGTTTCGACGTTGTTCACACAGGTCGGTTTACCCCACACGCCGGAGCTTGCCGGGAACGGCGGCTTGGAACGCGGGTTCGCACGGCGGCCTTCCAGGGAGTTAATCAGCGCGGTCTCTTCACCGCAGATATAACGCCCTGCACCGGTGTGCACGAACAACTCGAAGTCAAACCCGGTGCCGAGAATGTTTTTGCCAAGCAGGCCCGCTTCGGTCGCTTCGGCAATCGCGCGACGCAGGTTTTCCGCCGCTTCGATGTACTCACCGCGCAGGAAGATGTAACCACGGTACGCTTTCAGCGCGAACGCGGAGATCAACATGCCTTCCACCAGCAGGTGCGGCAGTTGCTCCATCAGCAGACGGTCTTTATAGGTACCCGGCTCCATTTCATCCGCGTTACACAGCAGGTAACGGATGTTCATGGATTCATCTTTTGGCATCAGGCTCCACTTCAGACCGGTGGAGAAGCCCGCGCCGCCGCGGCCTTTCAGACCCGACTCTTTCACCGCATTAACGATGTCGTCTGGCGCCATGCCGCCCAGGGCTTTACGCGCCCCGGCATAGCCGTTTTTGCTCTGGTATTCGTCGAGCCATACCGGCTGTTTGTCATCGCGCAGACGCCAGGTCAGCGGATGCGTCTCAGCAGTACGAATTACAGTTTTCATTTGTACTGCTCCAGCAGGTCAGGAATGGCTTCCGGCGTCAGATGGCTGTGAGTATCCTCATCAATCATCATGGTCGGCCCCTTGTCGCAGTTACCCAGGCAGCAGGTTGGCAGCAGAGTAAAGCGACCATCGAACGTGGTCTGGCCCGGCTTGATATTGAGTTTTTTCTCAATCGCAGCCTGAATGCCCTGATAACCGGTAATGTGGCAGACAACGCTGTCACAGTAGCGGATCACATGGCGGCCCACCGGCTGACGGAAGATCTGGCTGTAGAATGTGGCTACGCCTTCTACGTCACTGGCCGGGATACCCAGCACTTCTGCGATCGCATAGATCGCCCCATCCGGCACCCAACCACGCTGTTTCTGTACGATTTTCAGCGCTTCAATGGACGCCGCACGCGGGTCTTCGTAGTGGTGCATCTCGTGCTCAATGGCGGCACGCTCTGCTTCACTCAGCTCAAAAGCCTCGGTTTGTGGTTGTTGATTCTCGTGCATAATTAGCGGTCCACATCTGACATAACAAAATCGATACTACCCAGATACACAATCAGGTCGGAGACCAGACTGCCGCGGATGGCGGACGGGATCTGCTGCAGGTGCGCAAAGCTCGGCGTACGCACGCGGGTACGGTAGCTCATGGTGCTGCCGTCACTGGTCAGGTAGTAACTGTTAATACCCTTGGTCGCTTCGATCATCTGGAAGGATTCTTGTGCCGGCATGACCGGGCCCCAGGAAACCTGCAGGAAGTGGGTGATCAGGGTTTCGATATGCTGCAGCGTGCGCTCTTTCGGTGGCGGCGTCGTCAGCGGGTGATCCGCCTTGAACGGACCTTCCGGCATGTTGTTGAGGCACTGCTCAAGGATGCGCAGACTCTGGCGCAGCTCTTCTACTTTCAGCATCACGCGGGTATAGCAGTCGGAAACACCGCCGCCAACCGGGACTTCAAAGTCGAAGTTCTCATAGCCAGAGTAAGGACGCGCTTTACGCACGTCGAAATCAATACCGGTCGCACGCAGGCCAGCACCGGTGGTCCCCCACTCCAGCGCCTCTTTCGCGCCGTAGGCAGCAACGCCCTGGGAACGGCCTTTCAGGATGGAGTTACGCAGCGCGGCTTTCTCATACGAGGCCAGACGTTTCGGCATCCAGTCGAGGAATTCACGCAGCAGACGGTCCCAGCCGCGCGGCAGATCGTGTGCCACACCGCCGATACGGAACCAGGCCGGGTGCATACGGAAACCGGTAATCGCTTCCACCAGATCGTAAATTTTCTGACGGTCGGTAAAGGCGAAGAAGACCGGGGTCATCGCGCCAACGTCCTGAATGAACGTGGAGATGTACAGCAGATGGCTGTTAATACGGAACAGTTCTGACAGCATAACGCGAATCACGTTAACGCGATCCGGCACGGTGATGCCTGCCAGTTTCTCAACGGCCAGCACGTAAGGCATTTCGTTTACGCAGCCGCCGAGGTACTCGATACGGTCGGTATACGGAATATAACTGTGCCAGGACTGGCGCTCGCCCATTTTCTCAGCACCACGGTGGTGGTACCCGATATCCGGAACGCAGTCGACAATCTCTTCGCCATCAAGCTGAAGAATAATACGGAATGCACCGTGCGCAGACGGGTGGTTTGGACCGAGGTTGAGGAACATGAAGTCCTCGTTTTCGGTACCGCGCTTCATGCCCCAGTCTTCCGGCTTGAAGGTCAGCGCTTCCATCTCCAGATCCTGCTTGGCTTTGGTCAGCTCAAACGGATCGAATTCAGTCGCACGTGCCGGGTAGTCTTTACGCAGCGGGTGGCCGGTCCAGGTCTGCGGCATCATGATGCGCGTCAGATGCGGGTGGCCGTCGAAGGTCATACCGAACATTTCCCAGGTTTCACGCTCGTACCAGTTGGCGTTCGGGAAAAGTTTGGTGAGCGTCGGCAGATGCATGTCGTTTTCAGACAATGCCACCTTGAGCATGATATCCGTATTGCGGTCTATTGAGATCAGGTGGTAGAAAACGGAAAAATCCGCAGCAGGGAGACCCTGGCGGTGCGTGCGCAGACGTTCATCCATGCCGTGTAAATCAAACAGCATGACGTAAGGTTTTGGCAATTTCTTGAGGAAATCGACAACTTCCAGCAATTGTTCACGCTTCACCCAAACAACGGGTACCCCGGTGCGGGTCGCCTGAACAGTAAAGGCATCCGGCCCAAAACGGTTGCGCAGTTCGCCAATGACGGGGTCATCCAGATGATCCCGGGTCTGCCAGGCGGCTTCTTGCGCGGTTAAGTCGGTCATATTGTTCACCATTGCAAATGGTCCGTGGTGACTGTTAAGCCTGGCTTCGCGCTATTTGAGTAGTGATATGCGAAGGTGTTCTCCAGGCCCACAGGCGCAAATTAAATTTCGTCAGGCGTACGCAGGTTGGTGACGGCAATACGTTCACCACGTTTACGCTCGCGCTCAGACTGCATGTTCGCGCGATAGACACCCTGATCGCCAACAACCCACGACAGCGGGCGGCGTTCTTTACCGATAGACTCCTGCAGCAGCATCAGCGCTTGCATGTAAGCTTCCGGACGTGGCGGGCAACCCGGGATGTATACATCCACTGGAATAAACTTATCTACGCCCTGCACAACGGAATAAATGTCGTACATACCGCCAGAGTTTGCACATGCGCCCATGGAGATAACCCATTTTGGCTCCAGCATCTGGTCATAAAGACGCTGAATAACCGGTGCCATCTTGGTAAAGCACGTACCGGCCACCACCATCAGGTCAGCCTGACGTGGGGATGCACGCAGTACCTCTGCCCCAAAACGCGCAACGTCATGCACCGCAGTGAATGACGTCACCATTTCAACGTAGCAGCAGGAAAGGCCAAAGTTGTATGGCCAGATGGAGTTCTTACGACCCCAGTTGACCATATCGTGCATGGCATGTTCGAGCTTGCCCATGTACACGCTTTTATTGACTTCTTGCTCCAGGGGGTCGGTTACGATCTCCTGTTTTTGCAGGGGGTAACGGTCATTCTCACCGTTAGGATCTATGCGGGTGAGCGTATAATCCATCTTATTGCCTCGCTGTTACTGCTGACGATTAGAGATACTGTTTTCCGGGTTGATGTGTTCACGACGTGAACGCGCAGGCGTCCAGTCAAGCGCGCCAATACGCACCAGATAAACCAGACCGGCCAGTAGCACTAAAATGAAAATTGCGGCCTCGACAAAGCCTACCCAACCACTTTCGCGGATGGAGGTCGACCATGCGAAAAGGTAAAGCGCTTCCACGTCAAAGATGACGAAGAACATGGCTACCAGATAGAACTTGGCAGACAGGCGTAAGCGAGCGGAACCTACTGAATCAATACCTGATTCGAAAGGGGTGTTTTTGTGCCTTGCGCGGGCGCGACCGCCCAGGAACCAGCCGCCGACTAACATCAGGCAGCACAGGCCAATGGCTACAATAAGAAAGATTGCGAATGCCCAGTGATGAGCGATGACTTCTGTGGATGTTGACATACTCATTGCTTACTCATCAAAAGTGATACCAACGATACTGCTCTTGCTGGCAGATGGGCATCACATCGATTCATGGGGAGGAACAAATAACCTTACACTAACTGTCAGAAATGAGACGTAGACAGCAAAATGATGGGGTTTTTTACTCCTTTCTATAACCTATTGTCAACTTTAACAAAGGTTTCTTCACATTAAATTACATCGAGCGATTCTCATTAACATTTGGTGCCCTTTAACCCTGGTGGTTACCTGACTTTTCGTCAAATGCATGTTGTTGAATCGTGTCCGTTTTGGAAGTAAAAAAAATAACCCTCCTATTTTGACAGGATTTGCCAACGATTCCTCCCCCTAAATGGGAGTATTTTCTTGATCTGAGACACGCTTTTGTTAATTCAACCAGTAAAACGGCAACATCTTTCCTGTTTTATTAACATGCCTGGCGCGGGAAGGAAGTGAGAAAAGAATTTGTTCAGAATTTAATCAACTGTATTTTACTCATTGATAATTAAGAACTCTTTTCATTTAACTCGCTTTAGCGGAGAGAATTTGTGCAAAAAAAAAGCCACTCCATGCGAAAATCGCACGAGTGGCATTTTTTTACACTTACATTTTGTTACCAGAATTTTGAGCTCTCGATCACTCAAAGTCACCTTCAACGATCAGGGAGTCATCCCCCCCTTCGTGGGTAACATGCTCGAACTGCCACGGGTTATGGTAGTTCTCCATTGCTTCGAACACCACTTTCGCCAGCTCGTTGTTACTGGACGTGTTGTGGCACAGCAGATACTCCGTATCCGGCAGCGGAGGGAGTCCATCGGATTTTCCCAGCACCCGCAGATCCGGGCTCATCATCTCCACCGGACGCGCCGTTACGCCAAGGCCGGCTTTGACCGCTGCGCGAACGGCAGGCAATGTGGAGGCCACATACGCCAGCCGCCACGGAATGTTGGCCTCGTTGAGCGCCGCCAGCACCATATCGCGGAATGGGCTCGGATCGTCCAGTAAGACCAGAGGAACAGGCTCGCCTTGCTGAAGCACATATTCCGCCGCGCAATACCAGTGCGTAGGAGACGTTCGCAGCGTCAGGCAATTAAATTGGCCGGGACGATGCGTGGTGACCACGAGGTCAACCTCGTTCTCTTTTAACATCTCGATCATAAAAGCATTACGCTTCACGCTAACATCCAGCGCAAGCTTCGGATAAACCGAACTGATTCGATTAAGAAGGAACGGCAATATAGTATCCGCTGACTCATCAGATGCACCTAACGTTAGCACACCCTGAAGGTTGCTAAACATTAATGACATACATGCTTCGTCATTAAAGCGAAGTATTTTCCTGGCATAACCCAGTAGCTGAATACCGTGTTCCGTTAAGAGCTTATTACGGCCATGACGGGCAAAAAGCTCTTTACCAACCAGTTGTTCCAGACGCTGCATTTGCTGACTGACGGCGGACTGGGTTCGGCAAACTGCGGCAGCAGCTGCTGCAAAAGTGTTGAGGTCTGCGACCGCAACAAACGTTCTCAGCAGATCGAGGTCGAGATTCATTATCGGACGATTTGCATTTATCATATCTATTCACTTTCAGGTTGCTCGTGCGGAGCTGCCCGGGTTGAAGCTGTGTGTAACAGTTAAGCAATTCCTTCTGGAGTTTTCCCTCGCATCCCGGCCCGGCAGACTGCCTGACAGATAGTTATTGTGCTGCTTTAGTGTATATATCAACAGTCAGAAAGCACGTTTCATGACGTTATTTTTATTCTCTTAAACGTTCAGGATATTTAGATGATCGCAGGTTAATGTAAATTACATTAAAGGTATGACACCTTTTCTGCCATCTTTATCGCAGCGCTGTCAACGTTGCAGGTTGTGCTTTGCACACGCCAGCCAGAGATAACTCCAACAATAACAATCAATTAATTCAGAAAATCAGGGCAAGATATACAAATCACATACGTCTTTCCTCTGCTTTCCTTAAAGACATCTTAACTCAAATCCACTTTATTTATAAGTCTTATCGCAATATTCAGGATTAAAGGTTGTTGTTAGGCTTCTAAACTAATTTTATTAAAATTAACTAAAGTTGCATTTTGTAGGTTAATAATAAATAAATTTTAATTTAGATTAAGGCCAATCATTAATAACACTTAACATTAATTTCACATGAGCAACTTTTAACCAAAGCCTGCTATTACAGCGTGATCTATTGAAGCACTCAGATTTTACGAAAAGTCACTCAGGTAAACTTCCGCCTTAACCCTGGCCGCTATTTTATTTTTAATAGCACAATATGCAACAAAGATTAAAATTAACAGCACAATTAACCTAATAAAACGCTTTCATGCATAACTTTAGACCAGAAAATTTCAACGCAGGCAGCGAAAGAGATTCAACAGAATTTTTTCTATTGCACAAAATCTTCTTCTGTTTACCCTTCAAAACGAAGCGAGGGGGGAGTACATTGTTCCGTGCTGACTTCCACGGCAGGGAGCGGCAATAATAGCGAAAAGGTTAAAGGTTCATGTCCCCTATCGAAAAATCCAGCAAGCTAGATAACGTCTGTTACGACATCCGTGGCCCGGTTCTCAAAGAGGCAAAACGCCTGGAAGAAGAAGGCAATAAGGTTCTGAAACTCAACATTGGTAACCCTGCGCCGTTTGGTTTTGAAGCGCCGGATGAAATCCTGGTTGATGTGATCCGCAACCTGCCTACTGCACAAGGCTATTGTGATTCAAAAGGACTCTACTCCGCACGCAAAGCCATTATGCAGCACTACCAGGCACGCGGTATGCGTGACGTTACCGTTGAGGATATTTATATCGGCAACGGCGTCTCTGAACTGATCGTGCAGGCCATGCAGGCATTGCTGAACAGCGGCGACGAAATGCTGGTACCCGCCCCGGATTACCCGCTGTGGACGGCGGCCGTATCACTCTCCAGCGGTAAGGCGGTGCACTATCTCTGCGACGAATCCTCTGACTGGTTCCCGGACCTCGATGATATTCGTGCAAAAATCACCCCGCGTACGCGCGGCATCGTGATTATTAACCCGAACAACCCGACGGGTGCCGTCTACTCTAAAGCGCTGCTGATGGAGATCGTGGAGATCGCCCGTCAGCATAACCTGATCATCTTCGCTGATGAAATTTACGACAAGATCCTGTATGACGCCGCGCAGCACCACTCTATCGCCGCGCTGGCGCCAGACCTGCTGACCGTCACCTTTAACGGCCTGTCTAAAACTTACCGTGTGGCCGGTTTCCGCCAGGGCTGGATGGTCCTGAACGGTCCGAAAAAACATGCGAAAGGTTACATTGAAGGGCTGGAGATGCTGGCTTCCATGCGTTTGTGTGCCAACGTTCCGGCCCAGCACGCGATCCAGACGGCGCTGGGCGGTTATCAGAGCATCAGCGAGTTCATCGTGCCCGGCGGCCGCCTGTACGAACAGCGTAACCGCGCCTGGGAGCTGATCAACGACATCCCTGGCGTCTCATGCGTGAAGCCTAACGGTGCGCTTTACATGTTCCCGAAAATCGACGCGAAGCGCTTCAACATTCACGATGACCAAAAAATGGTGCTTGATTTCCTTCTGCAGGAAAAAGTGCTGCTGGTTCAGGGCACGGCCTTTAACTGGCCATGGCCGGATCACGTTCGTATCGTGACGTTGCCGCGCGAAGACGACCTCGAAATGGCCATCAGCCGCTTCGGGCGATTCCTCTCTGGCTACCACCAGTAACACAATCATTCTGCCGGGTGGCGCTGCGCTAACCCGGCCTCCAAAATCCGCAAATTTGCATCTTCCCTCCCCTCCCCGCACAATGAAGTCTGTCGCAGTGAAGACAAAAGGTAACCTATGAGTCAGAGTCATTTTTTTGCCCACCTCTCCCGCCTGAAACTCATCAACCGCTGGCCTTTGATGCGCAATGTGCGCACCGAAAATGTCTCAGAACATAGTCTGCAGGTTGCAATGGTCGCGCATGCCCTTGCGGCCATTAAAAACCGCAAATTCAACGGTCAGGTCAATGCGGAACGTATCGCGCTGCTGGCGATGTATCACGATGCGTCCGAAGTGCTGACCGGGGATCTCCCCACGCCGGTGAAATACTTCAATTCGCAGATTGCACAGGAATATAAGGCCATTGAGAAGATTGCCCAGCAGAAACTGATTGAGATGGTCCCGGAAGAGCTACGTGACGTCTTTGAGCCGCTGATTGACGAACATCAGTATACGGAAGAGGAAAAGTCACTGGTGAAGCAGGCGGACGCGCTCTGCGCCTACCTGAAATGTCTGGAAGAGTTGTCTGCGGGGAATAACGAGTTTTTACTGGCCAAAACGCGTCTGGAAAAAACGCTGGAATCCCGCCGCAGCGAAGAGATGGATTATTTTATGCAGGTGTTTGTGCCGAGTTTCCATTTATCGCTGGATGAGATCAGCCAGGATTCTCCGTTGTAATTTTTCGCCGGGTGGCGGCTTCGCCTTACCCGGCCAACGTTTCTGCGCTCACGCTAAAACGGGAATAACACCGGAATCAGCACCACACATACCAGCATCACCAGTATGGTGAACGGTACGCCAATCTTCACGAAATCGCTAAAGCGGTAATTCCCCGGCCCCAGTACCAGCGTGTTAACCGGCGAAGAGACCGGCGTCATAAAAGCCGCAGAGGCCGCCATCGCCACCATCATCGCAAAGGGGTACGGCGACACGCCCATTGATTTCGCCATCGCCAGTGCAATGGGCGCCATCAGCACCGCCGTGGCGGTATTGGAAATGAACAGCCCTATCGTGGCGCACATCACGAACAGGCACACCATCATCATATACGGACCGTATCCCCCGCCGATGTCCATGAGCCCTTTAACCACTAAATCCACCCCACCGGTTTTTTGCAGGGCAAGGGCAAATGGCATCATCCCGACAATCAAAATGATGCTTGGCCAGTGAATTGCTTTATAGGCGCTCTCGGCATCAATACAGCGAAACTTGCCCATTAACAGGCAGGCAATAATCGCCGCCACCGGGTTCGGGATCTCGTCGGTGAGCATTAGTGCCACCATCAGCACCAGACAAAAAATGGCGTGAGGCGCCTGGCTGTGGGCCGGAGAGGCATCGCTCTCCTCAACGGGCATGTTGAGTACCACAAAATCGCGGCCTTTTTGGCCGAGCTGGCTGATAAGCTTCCAGTTACCCACCACGAGAAAAATATCGCCCAGCAGGATAGGTTCATCCACCACGGCCCCTTCCATCGCCACACCATCACGCTTCAGGCCGACGACATTAAGACCGTAGCGGGTACGGAACCCCATTTCACGCACGGTTTTGCCCAACAATTCCGATTCCGGGATCAGCGACACTTCCGCCATACCCACATCCAGCGCCTGGTCGGAGAAATACTCTCCGCGTAGCACCATCGGTTCCAGCAGCTGCTCACTGCAAAACTCACGCAGATCGACCTCTGCGGTGGACATATCGATCAGCAGAACGTCACGCGCCCGGAATTCGGACACCCCGTTCACGTTGACGATGACCCGGCGAAAGCGACGCCAGCGCTCCACGCCGATCACGTTCGCGCCATACCGCTCGCGCAGCTTCAGGTCATCCAGGCGCTGGCCGACCATTGGCGAACCGGGACGAATGGCCAGACGGCGGGCGCGGCCGGCCAGACGGTACTCTTTGATCAGATCGCGGAAGGTGCGTCGTTTCCAGCCATCTTTAGTTTTGTCCTGCTTCTCGCCTTTCAGGGCGAAGCGAGTCAGCAGCATATACACCACACCCATCAACAAAATGACCAGCCCAAGCGGGGTGACGCTGAAGAAGCTAAAGCCCTCCAGCCCTTCACGTATCAGCTCGCTGTTGACCACCAGGTTTGGCGGCGTGGCCACCAGGGTCATCATACCGCTGATGAGCCCGGCAAAGCTCAGGGGCATCATCAGGCGCGACGGTGAGGTTTGCATGCGCATGGAGACGCTCAACACCACCGGGATAAAGATGGCAACGACGCCCGTCGAGCTCATAAAGGCTCCCAGCCCGGCGACCGTTAGCATGAGGTAGATCAGCATTTTGGTTTCGCTGTTGCCAGCCACCCTCACCAGCCATGTCCCCACGAGGGTCGCCACGCCGGTGCGCACCAGCCCGTCGCCGATAATAAACAGCGCGGCAATCAGAATGACGTTGGGATCGCTAAACCCCGAGAAGGCTTCCGGCAGCGTGAGCGTACCGCTCAGTGCAAACGCAACGATAACAAACAAAGCGACGGCATCCATGCGCACTTTGCCTGTAGCAAACAGAATGATGGCGATTAAAAGCAGGCTGAGCACCCAGATCAGTTCACCGTTCACAACATGTCCTTGTCAGAGAGAGATGCGAAATTGTGCCATAAAAAAGCCCCAGCAGCGTGGGGCTAAATCATGGGATTACACTTTTAGCGAGACGGTTACAATACCGTCTGGCGCCTTAGCGATATCAAGCGCGGTCAGCGTATTGAGCACAAAGTCCGCTTCGTCCAGACGGGGAGAATTGGCCGGAACGTTGACGGCAATAACGTGGCTGCCGGCGTTCAATCCGGCCAGCACGCCCGCTGCCGCATCTTCCACCACCACGCACTCCGCCGGGGGGATGCCCAGCAGTTCTGCACCCAGCAAAAAGGCATCAGGTTCCGGTTTGCCGCGTTTCACGCGCTCAGCGGTAATGAACACGTCCGGCGTGGGTAAACCCGCCGCCTTATGACGAGCGTGGGCCACAGGAACCGAGCCGGAGGTGACAATGGCCCACGGAATTTGCGCTTCATTCAAATGCTCAAGCAGTTCACGAGCACCGGGTAACGCAGTAATGCCGTCCGTATCGGTGGCTTCAATGTGTTCCAGATATTTAAACTCCGCCTGAATTTCGTCCTCAGAGCGTCCCGCCAGAAAATGGCGGAGCGAGGTTATGGCCTGTTTGCCGTGGATAAAATTCAGCACGTCCTGATGGTCGATGCCATGTCTGTCCGCCCAATGGCACCATGAACGCTCTACAACCGGTAGCGAATCCACCAGCGTACCGTCCAGATCAAACAGAAAACCTCTACACTGCACACGCACCTCCGTCAGGCATTAATGATTTGTTGAATTTCGTTGCTGCTTAAGTGGTACTGGCGCGGGCAGGCGTGCCATGCGCTCAGCATGCGCTGGTATTTTTCCCACATAGGGGTCTGCGCGTTAAAGCCGTGGGTGCCCGCATCAAAGTGCGTATAACGCCCTTCTGTATTCACCATAAAGCGGACATAGCTCAGATAGCGCGCTTCCGTTGCGGCATCAAAGCCTAAGAAAGTGACGCGGCGCTCGTCAATGGACTGCTGATCTTTCAGGTTGGTCCAGGACACGTGAAGCGCGTGGTACATCTCCATAATGTCGATCACGATGCGGCAGGTTTCTTCTTTCAGCTCGCCAAACTCGCGGTCCAGTTCACGCATCTGCAAACCAAAGCCGCGTTCGACGATGGTCTGCAGGCGGCTGTAGCGCTCAGCGTTATCGGGATCAAGCATAGTCATCATTTTGTACTGGTTGGACAAAATCAGACGTTGAGCATGGGTCATTTCCATCTTTCGACTCCTGTAGCGCATGGCACTTGAAAAAAAAGACACGGTAACGGTGTGTTACTGTGCCTTCTTTTATTAGTCGTTTCGATGATCAATCACAAATCATCGAGGAATGTTTTATCAAGTTGCTTAAAAGCTCGCTTAAGCGTGTCAGCCAGCGCCTGATAATCGGGCTTGCCTTCAACCGGAGCGAGCGCCTGACCGGCTTCTTCCAGTTTCCCGCGAACATCATAAAACCAGTGTAAAATAGAAGGCGGCAGAGGCGTGATTGAACGCTTACCTAACCACCACAGCCCTTGCATCGGCAGGCTCAACGCAAAAAGCGCCGTCGCCACGGCAGGGCCGAGCTGTCCGCCCAGCGCAATTTGCCAGCAGAGGGTGAAAATAGCGACAGGAGGCATGAAGCGAATCGCGTAGCGCGTGGCGCGGATTGTGCGATTCTCAATGAACATGGGCGCAAGGCGTTTTTCCATCGGCCACGTCTTCGCGTAATGCTGTCCCCGACGAAACAGACTAAAAAAATTCACGGACGGGATCTCAGGTGTCGACATGGCATACCTCAACTTCACATATAAAAATTAAAATTTTCGTGCAAAACCACAACAAGCTATGACAACGTTCAAAATATTTTGTCATCACTACCCCGTATCGGGTATCCTGTGCCAGCCTGATAGGGCCGTAGACGAGAATCGTTAACTCGTCAAATTATCGCATATTATGCCATTGTCTGAAAAATGTTCAAAATGGCTTAAAATCATAGGTATTTCTTCCATCCTGCCAGAATGTTCGTTTGGCATGATGTTAATCATAAATGTCTGGGTCAGCATGCGTTACGCTTTTAGACTCTTTGACGTTTTTTTAGCCACGTATCAATTATAGGTACTTCCATGTCGAGTAAGTTAGTACTGGTTCTGAACTGCGGTAGCTCCTCACTGAAATTCGCCATCATCGATGCGCTCAACGGTGACGAGTACCTCTCTGGTTTGGCCGAATGTTTCCATCTGCCTGAAGCACGTATCAAGTGGAAGATGGACGGCAGCAAACAAGAAGCGGCTTTAGGTGCAGGCGCCGCTCACAGTGAAGCGCTGAACTTTATCGTTAACACTATTCTGGCACAAAAACCAGAACTGTCTGCTCAGCTGACTGCGATTGGTCACCGTATCGTCCATGGTGGCGAGAAATACACCAGTTCCGTCGTGATTGACGACTCTGTTATCCAGGGCATCAAAGACTCTGCATCTTTTGCACCGCTGCACAACCCGGCGCACCTGATCGGTATCGCTGAAGCGCTGAAATCCTTCCCGAATCTGAAAGACAAAAACGTGGCCGTGTTTGACACCGCGTTCCATCAGACCATGCCGGAAGAGTCTTACCTCTATGCCCTGCCATACAGCCTCTACAAAGAGCACGGTGTTCGTCGCTATGGCGCGCACGGCACCAGCCACTTCTATGTGACTCAGGAAGCGGCAAAAGTGCTGAACAAACCGGTTGAAGAAGTGAACATCATCACCTGCCACCTGGGCAACGGTGGTTCCGTTTCTGCAATCCGCAACGGTAAATGTGTTGATACCTCCATGGGTCTGACCCCGCTGGAAGGTCTGGTGATGGGTACGCGTTCCGGTGACATCGACCCGGCGATTATCTTCCACCTGCACGACACCCTGGGCATGAGCGTTGACCAGATCAACAAAATGCTGACCAAAGAGTCTGGCCTGCTGGGTCTGACCGAAGTCACCAGCGACTGCCGTTACGTTGAAGACAACTACGCAGAGAAAGAAGACGCTAAACGTGCAATGGACGTTTACTGCCACCGTCTGGCGAAATACATCGGCTCTTACACTGCGCTGATGGATGGCCGTCTGGACGCTGTTGTCTTCACCGGTGGTATCGGTGAGAACGCGGCAATGGTTCGCGAACTGTCCCTGGGCAAACTGGGCGTTCTGGGCTTTGAGGTTGATCACGAGCGTAACCTGGCTGCCCGCTTCGGCAAGTCTGGCTTCATCAACAAAGAAGGCACCCGCCCTGCTCTCGTTATTCCAACAAACGAAGAGCTGGTCATCGCGCAAGACGCGCACCGTCTGACTGCTTGATTCCACACCGCCAGCTCTGCTGGCGGTGCTGTTTTGTCACCCGCCACAATCAGGCGGTAACGAAAGAGGATAAACCGTGTCCCGTACTATTATGCTGATCCCTACCGGAACCAGCGTCGGCCTGACCAGCGTCAGCCTTGGCGTGATCCGTGCTATGGAACGCAAAGGCGTTCGTCTGAGCGTCTTTAAGCCAATCGCCCAGCCACGTGCCGGTGGCGATGCGCCAGACCAGACCACCACCATCGTTCGTAAGAACTCCAATCTGCCAGCGGCCGAACCGCTGAAGATGAACCACGTTGAATCTCTGCTCTCCAGCAACCAGAAAGACGTGCTGATGGAAGAGATCATCGCCAACTACCACGCCAATACAAAAGACGCGGAAGTGGTGCTGGTTGAAGGCCTGGTTCCGACCCGCAAACACCAGTTTGCCCAGTCGCTGAACTTCGAAATTGCGAAAACCCTGAACGCCGAGATCGTCTTTGTGATGTCTCAGGGCACAGATACCCCAGAGCAGCTGAAAGAGCGTATCGAACTGACCCGCAGCAGCTTCGGTGGTACTAAAAACACCAACATCACGGGCGTTATCGTCAACAAACTGAATGCGCCGGTGGATGAGCAGGGCCGTACGCGTCCTGACCTGTCCGAGATCTTCGACGACTCTTCCAAAGCGAAAGTCATTAAAGTTGACCCGGCTAAACTGCAGGAATCCAGCCCGCTGCCGGTTCTGGGCGCGGTGCCGTGGAGCTTCGATCTGATTGCCACCCGTGCCATCGATATGGCGCGTCACCTGAACGCCACCGTGATCAACGAAGGCGACATCAATACCCGCCGCGTGAAATCCGTGACCTTCTGCGCCCGCAGCATTCCGCACATGCTGGAGCACTTCCGTGCTGGTTCCCTGCTGGTGACCTCCGCAGACCGTCCAGACGTGCTGGTTGCTGCCTGCCTGGCCGCGATGAATGGCGTAGAAATCGGCGCTATCCTGCTGACCGGTGCTTACGAGATGGATCCACGCGTCAGCAAGCTGTGCGAACGCGCGTTCGCGACTGGCCTGCCGGTATTCATGGTCAACACCAACACCTGGCAGACCTCCCTGAGCCTGCAGAGCTTCAACCTGGAAGTGCCGGTTGATGACCACGAGCGTATCGAGAAAGTTCAGGAATACGTTGCAAGCTACATCAACGCAGACTGGATCGAATCCCTGACCGCAACCTCCGAGCGCAGCCGTCGTCTGTCTCCTCCGGCCTTCCGTTACCAACTGACCGAGCTGGCGCGTAAAGCGGGCAAACGTGTTGTTCTGCCAGAAGGCGACGAACCACGTACCGTGAAAGCGGCAGCTATCTGTGCAGAGCGCGGCATCGCGACCTGTGTGCTGCTGGGTAACCCGGATGAGATCAACCGCGTTGCGGCATCCCAGGGCGTTGAGCTGGGTGCTGGCATCGAAATCGTTGATCCAGAAGTGGTTCGCGAAAGCTACGTTGCCCGTCTGGTCGAACTGCGTAAGAACAAAGGCATGACCGAAGCCGTTGCGCGTGAGCAGTTGGAAGACAACGTGGTGCTGGGTACGCTGATGCTGGAGCAAGACGAAGTTGACGGCCTGGTGTCCGGTGCGGTTCATACTACCGCGAACACCATTCGTCCACCGCTGCAGCTGATCAAAACGGCTCCAGGCAGCTCTCTGGTTTCCTCCGTGTTCTTCATGCTGCTGCCTGAACAGGTTTACGTTTACGGCGACTGTGCGATCAACCCGGATCCAACCGCAGAGCAGCTGGCTGAAATCGCAATCCAGTCCGCGGACTCCGCGATTGCCTTCGGTATCGAACCACGCGTCGCGATGCTCTCCTACTCCACCGGCACCTCTGGTGCAGGTAGCGACGTAGAGAAAGTGCGTGAAGCGACCCGTATTGCACAGGAAAAACGCCCTGATCTGATGATCGACGGCCCGCTGCAGTACGATGCCGCAGTTATGGCTGACGTTGCGAAATCCAAAGCGCCAAACTCCCCGGTTGCAGGTCGCGCTACCGTGTTCATCTTCCCGGATCTGAACACCGGTAACACCACCTACAAAGCGGTACAGCGTTCAGCAGACCTGATCTCCATCGGGCCAATGCTGCAGGGTATGCGCAAACCTGTGAACGACCTGTCCCGTGGCGCGCTGGTAGACGATATCGTCTACACCATCGCGCTGACGGCGATCCAGTCTTCTCAGCAGCAGTAAATAAGGTCTTGCCGGATGGCGCTTCGCTTATCCGGCCTACAGGACCGTAGGCCCGGTAAGCGCTAGCGCCACCGGGCAACAAAAAGGCGACCGCTCACGGGTCGCCTTTTTTATTTACAGCAGCTCTCGCGCCGCTGAAACAATGTCATGCGCCGTCAGGCCATACTCCTTCTGCAGGAAGTCCTGCGTCCCTACCTGGCCGTAACGCTCCTTCACCCCCACGCGACGCATCGGCACCGGGCAGGTCTCCACCAGCACTTCCGCCACCGCCGAGCCCAGCCCGTTGTGAATGCTATGGTTTTCGCAGGTCACGATCCGCCCGGTTTTCTCGGCGTAGTTTTTCACCAGCATCCGGTCGATGGGCTTCAGGGTAAACATGTCTATCACTGCCGCGCTAACGCCCTCCTGCTCAAGCTGACGGGCCGCTTCCAGCGCTTCGGCCACCATAATGCCGTTGGCAATCAGGGTAATGTCGCTTCCTTCGCGCAGAACATTGCCTTTGCCGATGGTAAACGTTGAACCCGGGGCATACACGCTCGGCGCCTGCTTACGGATAGTACGTACCCAGTAGAACCCGTCGAGGTCGATAAGCTGGCGCAGTATGTCTTCAAACATCACCGCGTCAGTCACCTCCAGCACTACCGAATGCGCCAGACCGCGCACAATGCCCATATCCTCGAACGACATATGCGTCCCGCCGTTGTGGCAGGCCGTCACGCCCGCATCCGAGGCAATAACCTTCACGTTATTTCGCTGGTAGTCCAGGGACATAAACAGCTGGTCGAAGCAGCGACGGCTGGCAAAGGCGGTAAAGGTATGAACAAACGGCTTGCGGCCGGTGAGTGACAGCCCGGCCGCGGTACCGATCACGTTGGCCTCCATAATGCCGCAGTTGATCACATGTTGCGGATAATCGCGCGCCACGCCGTCCATCGCCATTGAGCTCATCAGATCCGCTTCCAGGGCGATGATCTCGCTCCCGGCTTCAATCTGTTTTGCCACAAAGCCCGCGTATATCTTACGCATCTCTATGGCATCTTTCTGTCCTGCAGGTGCAACCTTAATCATGAGTTACCTCCAGCTGGCGGATCGCCTCGTCGAGGGCCGCTTTGCTCTCCGGGGTCAATCGCAGATGGTGCGAGTTACCCAGCTGTTCCAGATACGCCACTCCCTGTCCTTTGATGCTGTCGAGGATCACCACCCGCGGACGCGCATCCGCTGGCGGAACCGGTGCGGTGACCTTCAGCAGTGCCGGGATGTCATCTCCTTTCACCGTCACCACGTCAAAACCAAAGGCGCGGAATTTCCCTTCCAGATCGAACGCGCAGATGATCTCATCCAGCTCGCCATCAAGCTGTTGTTTATTCCAGTCCACAAACACCGTCAGGTTGTTAAGACGATGGTGGGCAATAAACTGGAACGCTTCCCAGCACTGCCCTTCGTTCAGCTCGCCGTCACCGACGATGCAAAAGACCCGATTTGACCGCCCGGCCAGCTTGTGCGACAGCGCCATGCCGCCCGCGATGGAGATCCCCTGGCCAAGCGAACCGGTCGTGGCATCCACACCGCGTGTTTTTAGCCGGTCCGGATGGCTTGGCAGGCGTGTGCCGTTCTGGTTAAGCGTGCTCAGCTCTTCCATCGGGAAATAGCCCTTAATCGCCAGCGTACTGTACAGGGCCGGTCCCGCATGGCCCTTCGACAGGACAAAGTAGTCTCGTTCTGGCCAGTCCGGGTCTGCCGGGTCAATTTTCATTACCGCGCCGTACAGTACGGCCAGGGTTTCGACGACCGACATACTGCCGCCGTAGTGACCAAATCCCAGCTGCGTCAGCGATTTCAGGGTCTCGAGTCGAATTTGACGCGCGAGTTCGGTTATCTCATTCTCGTTCATGATTTGGCTCCGGTGTTTTCCTGCGCATTACCACCCGCAGATTTGTTTTTCGCGAACACGTTGTACGCCACCAGCAGCGCGAACAACGCAACGACAAGCCCGGTGATGGCCAGCGGTGACAGGAAGCGCGCCAGGTTGCCAAGCACAATCCCGACGGCGCCGAAGTCAGCGTCCGAGAAAGTGGTATTGGCAAAGCCAATGGCTCCCAGTACAGGCAGCAGCAGCACCGGCAGGAAGGTGATTAAGAGCCCGTTGGCAAAGGCGCCAATCATTGCCCCGCGACGTCCACCGGTGGCGTTTCCAAACACGCCCGCGGTTGCGCCGGTGAAGAAGTGCGGCACCACGCCCGGCAGGATCAGCACCCAGTTAAACTGGCCGCAGATAATTAACCCCACGATCCCCCCGAGGAAGCTGAACAGGAAGCCAATCAGCACCGCGTTGGGCGCATACGGATAGACCACCGGGCAGTCCAGGGCCGGACGCGCATTGGGCACCAGTTTTTCTGAGAAGCCGGTAAAGGCCGGGACGATTTCTGCCAGAATCAGGCGTACACCCTGCAGGATGATGAACACCCCTGCGGCGAAGGTGATTGCCATGATAATGGCGTAGACCAGGTAGTTCTGACCGCCGCTGAAGGTCGCCTCGACGTATTCACGCCCGGCGCTCACCGCCATGATCAGGTAGATAATCATCATGGTCAGAGAGATGGAGATCGAGCTGTCACGCAGGAAGCTCAGGTTCTTCGGCAGGTTCATCTCTTCGGTTGAACGTGAACCTTTGCCGACCTTGCTGCCAATCCAGCCGGACAGCACGTAGCCCAGGGTGCCGAAATGGCCGAAAGCAATATCATCGTTGCCGGTAATGCGCTTCATGTAACGCTGCGCAATCGCCGGGAAGAAGGCCATGACCAGCCCGAGGATCAGCGACCCCGTAAAGACCAGCCCTACCCCTTCAAAGCCCGCAACCGTGAGGATCACCCCAATCATGCACGCCATGTAGAACGTGTGGTGTCCGGTCAGGAAGATATACTTCAGACGGGTAAAGCGGGCGACGAGAATATTGGCCACCATCCCGAAGGCCATAATTAGCGCGGTCGAGGCCCCATATTTTTCCAGCGCAATGGAAACAATCGCTTCATTATTGGGAATAATGCCCTGAATATTAAAGGCGTGTTCAAACATACCGCCTAATGGATTTAATGACCCCACCAGCACGGTGGCGCCACCGCCCAGCACAATAAACCCGAGAATAGTTTTAATGGTCCCTTTTACAACGTCAGAAAAGGCTTTTTTCTGCGCAACGAGACCAATTAAGGCAATCAGGCCCACCAGCACGGAAGGGACTTTTAAAATATCGACAACGAAATTCAGCGTTTCAAGGATAAACATATCCACCTCGCCTTATCAGGGTTATTGTCTTTCGAACCAGGCACGCAGCTGCGCTTCAAGTTCGTTGATATCGATGATGTTGTTGATCACCACCAACTGGTTTTCCGGCACGCTGGCGCTGGAGGCAATATCTTTCGCCATCACGAAAAGATCGGCCGCACCGGGCGTGGCTGAAGAGAGATCGGAGTGCTCAACCTCGGCGTCAATGTCCAGCTTCTTAAGCACTTTTTTAATATTCATTTCGACCATAAAACTACTGCCCAGGCCAGAACCGCATATAGCCATGATTTTCATTGTTGTCCCCTTTTTTGCGTAGAGTATGTCCCATCACGCTTGCGCGTAATGTGTGTGACGAGTCGGATTAAATAATTAAATCAGAAGCGGTTGATTATCGTTTTAATTTCCTCCAGGGTATTCGCCTGATGTAATTCCGCCATATCCTCATCGCTTGAAAATAATTCAGCCAGCGCAGAGATCATTTCGATATGGCTGTGTTTATCCGGTGCCGCCAGCATAACGATCACATCGACGGGATCAAATTCGCCTGCACCGAATGAAACGCCCTTCCTGAGTTTTAATAATGAGAGGCCCAGTCCTTTTGCCCCCTCTTCCGGCCGCGCATGCGGCATGGCCAGCCCTGGTGCCAGCACATAATAGGGTCCTAAAGTGTGGTGCTGCTCAATGATGGCCGTTACGTATTCCGGCGCAATGACCTGCAGCTCCAGCAACGGTTTCGCGCATATCTCCAGCGCCTGCGGCCAACTCTCAACGCTATCCTGCAGCGTGATGGTTGTATCATATATCCACTTTTTGAGCATTTTCCCTCCCGACATCGCGCTAAAGATGAACAAACTTTATTCAACGCATAACGAATTGGCTGCGATCGGGATCACAAAGATAGCGCTACCAAGATCTAACATTCAGAAGTGTGATAGCGCTATCAAATTAACATCCTGGCGCGAAATCACAGCAAAAAAAGGGATTTAAGGCGTATACTGCCTGTCACGTTAAGCGAAGGATGAAATGAGTGGCGTCCTGTCAGCAGGAAGGTGTATGTCTCTAACCCGAAAACGGCGCAGTACCGGTAAAGTGACACTTGCCGATGTCGCACAGCTTGCCGGTGTGGGCACAATGACCGTGTCCCGTGCTCTCCGCACGCCTGAACAGGTTTCCGATAAACTGCGAGAAAAAATAGAAGCCGCGGTACAAGAGTTAGGCTATATGCCGAATCTTGCAGCCAGTGCGCTGGCTTCGGCCTCGTCATGGACGATCGCGATGGTCGTCCCCAATCTTTCCGAAGCCGGTTGTTCCGAAATGTTCGCCGGGCTCCAGCAGGTGTTACAGCCCGCCGGCTATCAGATCATGCTGGCCGAATCCCAGCATCGTCTTGAACAGGAAGAGAAATTGCTGGAAACGCTGCTGGCGTCAAATATCGCCGCAGCGATTTTGCTCAGCGTCGAACATACTGACACCGTGCGTCACTGGCTAAAAAACGCCTCGATTCCGGTGATGGAGATGGGCGCCATGCGCGCCGATCCTATCGATATGAATATCGGGATTGATAACGTCGCGGCCATGTATGAACTCACGGAAATGGTCATCAAACGCGGCTACCAGAACATAGGCCTGCTGTGTGCCAACCAGGAGCAGTGGATTTTCCAGCAGCATTTGCAGGGCTGGTACAAAGCGATGCTGCGCCACCATATGTCGCCTAACCGGGTGATTAACGCCGCCATGCCGCCGAGCTTTTCGACGGGGGCCGCACAACTTCCTGAATTTCTGCTGGCGTGGCCGGAGCTGGATGCGCTGGTTTGCGTTTCAGATGAACTGGCCTGTGGCGCGCTGTACGAGTGCCAGCGCAGGCGTATCAAGGTGCCGGACGATTTGGCCGTGGTCGGGTTTGGCGACAGCGACGTCAGCCGTGTCTGTCAGCCGCCGCTTACGACGATGGCAGTACCCCATCGTAAGATTGGTATTGAAGCGGGACGTGCATTGCTGGAACGTCTGAATGACGGAGACTGGCGCGATCAGAAACCCATCGCATCCAGTCTGTGTCTGAGGGAGAGCTGCTAAAGCTTATTCGGCCTCTTCTTCTTTCTCGGATTTGGTCGATTCGTTTTTGGCGTTGCGGGTCATCCACAGCGCCAGTGCTTTTAACGAATCCGGCGTGAACTCGTCACAACGCGCGGTGATCTCTTCCGGCGTCATCCAGCTCACTTCGCTTACTTCTTCTTCCTGCAGGGCGAACGGCCCGTGGGAAACGCAGCTAAACAGCCCGCCCCAGACACGGCAATGTTCGTCTTCAAAATAGAACTGTCCATGCTCGGCAAACGGTACGCCCGCAATGCCTAGCTCTTCTTCCGCTTCACGGCGTGCGGAATCCAGCAGGACCTCATCCGCCTGAACGACACCGCCCGCAGTGGCATCCAGCATACCAGGGAGAAAATCTTTGGTGTCCGTGCGGCGTTGAACCAAAATTTTGCCCATGCCGTCATGAACAACAATATACGTCGCACGATGACGCAGGCGTTCAGCGCGCATTTGTTCGCGGCTGGCCTGCGCGATCACTTCATTCTCTTCGTTGACAATGTCAACCCACTCTGTACTTGCCAAATGACTCTGCTCCACCATCGGGAAACCTTCTCGTCTAAGCGCTCTTACGGCGCGTTTACAGTTGAGGTGTAACTTACGGATTAATCGCTACCTGTGCAATAACTTGCTGATCATTAAGTGCGATAACGCTTAACGTATGCTCATCAAGCATGCCATAGCTCGCCGGGTATCCGCCTTTCGGAATGCTGACCGAACCTGGGTTGAAGTGATAAATCTCCCCGCGTTTTTCTGCTACCGGAATATGAGTATGGCCGTAAACCAGGACATCGCCAGCGGCCAGCGCCGGGAGATTATCCGGGCTAAAAAGATGACCATGGGTGAGGAACAGACGGCATTTTTCCAGCAGCACCTGTTGCCACGGAGCGGTCATGGGGAAGTGCAGCAGCATCTGGTCCACTTCGCTGTCGCAGTTACCGCGCACAGCAATAATGCGCGAGGCATACGGGTTGAGTTTTTCCGCCACCTGCGCAGGGGCATAGCCTTCCGGCAATGCGTTACGTGGGCCATGGTTCAACACGTCACCCAGAATAACCAGCCACTGCGCCCCACTTTGTGCGAACAGGGAAAGAACGCGCTCGGTCGCGGGCAGCGATCCATGGATATCCGACGCAAACATCAGTTTCATCAGTCACTCCTCAGAAAAACAGACTGCCCTTATCATACCTTAAGCGCCAGGGCTTATCAGCCGACGCGCTTAGCGGAGAGTGCCACATAGCGCTGCACCGACGCACGTTGCCACTGGAAAGTGGCGTAATCCACCAGCAGCTGGGGAACGTCATCGCCGTTAAGGATCAAGCGGTTCAGCATCAGCGCCAGGTCGGTATCGGCAATACACCATTCGCCAAACAGGTTCGGGTTACCGTGGGCCAGCAGCGAGGTGGCGGTGTCAATCAGCTTTTGCGCGCTCTGCGCCCCCTCAGTACTCAGGGCGGGCTTTTTCACACCCGCAAATACCACATCCGTGGAGCGTTCAACGCGAATCGGCACCAAATCGCTGCGTAGCCACGCCTGGATTTGCCGTGCCCGGGCCCGCTTTTGCAGATCGTGAGGATAAATACGCTCCCACTCTGGTGGCGCGAACCGATCTTCCAGGTATTCATCGATCGCCGACGATTCACTCAGCGCGAAGCCATCAATGTCCAGTACTGGCACGCGCCGGGTCAGATCGTAACCCTGCCACTGCGGTTTCAGGTGTTCACCGCCGTCCAGATCAACGGTTTTCAGGCTAAATGACAGCCCTTTTTCCGCCAGCGCCACGTACACGCTCATGACATAGGGTGAAAAGAATTGGGCATCGGACCACAACGTGATTACAGGCTGGTTCATAACATCCTCATCGGCTGATCGGTATTCCCTCAACATATAGTCTCTTTACGCCGCTGTCACTTGATGAAAACTCACGATTTTGCACAACCACCTATACTGATTGGTCATGGCATTACACTTCACACTGACAGGAGTTGAGAATGATCGACCTTTATTACGCCCCTACTCCAAACGGCCATAAGATCACCCTCTTTCTTGAAGAAGCCGAGCTGGAATACAGGATCATCCGCGTGGATATCAGCAAAGGCGATCAGTTCAGGCCTCTCTTTCTGGCCATCTCACCGAACAACAAAATCCCGGCCATCATCGATAACCTGCCAGCTGATGGCGGCAAACCGTTGAGCCTGTTTGAATCCGGGGAGATTTTGCTCTATCTGGCGGAGAAAACCGGCAAACTGCTGAGCGGGGAACTGCGCGAGCGTCACCACACGCTACAGTGGCTGTTCTGGCAGACAAGCGGCCTGGGCCCGATGCTGGGGCAGAACCACCACTTTACCGCTTACGCGCCACAACCCATCCCGTATGCGATAGAGCGCTATCAGGTGGAAACGCAGCGGCTGTACGGCGTACTGAACCGTCGGCTGGAAAAATCACCGTGGCTCGGGGGCGATCATTACAGTATCGCCGATATCGCCTGCTGGCCGTGGGTCAATACCCATGAACGTCACCGTATTGATTTAGCCTCTTACCCGGCGGTTAACAACTGGTTTGAACGTATCCGCACCCGCCCGGCGACCGAGCGTGCGATGAAAAAAATCCAGGAGATTTAGGCCTGCGCCCGGTTGGGCGCGTGTCAGGCTCTCATGTATTATGGGGAGGAAATACTGACACGGAGAAGACCAGCAATGTCGCAGCATGACGCTATTATTCGTATAAAAAATTTACGCTTACGTACTTTTATCGGTATCAAAGACGAGGAGATCGCCAACCGTCAGGATATCGTGATTAATGTGGTTATCCACTATCCGGCAGACAAGGCGAGAGGCAGTGAAGATATCAATGACGCGCTGAACTATCGCACGATTACGAAAAGCATCATTCAGTACGTGGAAAATAACCGATTCTCTCTGCTGGAAAAATTAACTCAGGATGTGCTCGACATCGCACGCGAACATCACTGGGTCACTTATGCTGAAGTAGAGATCGATAAACTTCACGCCCTGCGTTATGCCGACTCCGTCTCCATGACGTTAAGCTGGCAGCGCCGGGCGTAAACCTGGAGGTTGTATGAAGATTCTGCTGACCGGCGGTACAGGCCTGATTGGCCGTCATCTCATTGCGCGCCTGCAGGCGTTACATCACGACATTACCGTGGTAACGCGCAGCCCTGAGAAAGCGCGCCAGGTGCTGGGTGCCGGTATCGACATCTGGAAAAATCTGGCTGACCGGCAGAATCTGGACGGCTTTGACGCCGTCATCAACCTGGCCGGTGAACCCATCGCCGACAAACGCTGGACGGAAGAGCAAAAACAGCTGTTGTGCAGCAGCCGCTGGAACATCACCGAAAAGCTGGTCGAGCTGATCCGTAACAGCCATACCCCGCCATCGGTACTGATTTCCGGTTCTGCGGTAGGCTATTACGGCGATCTCGGTGAGGTGGTCGTGACCGAAGAAGAGCCGCCGCACAACGAGTTTACCCATAAGCTCTGCGCCCAGTGGGAACGTATTGCCTGTGCTGCCCAGAGCGATAATACCCGCGTGTGCCTGCTGCGTACCGGCGTCGTTCTCGCGCCGAAAGGCGGCATTCTGGCGAAAATGCTTCCTCCGTTCCGGCTCGGACTGGGCGGCCCCATCGGTAATGGCCGTCAGTATCTGCCGTGGATCCACATCGACGATATGGTCAACGGTATTCTCTGGCTGCTGGATAACGATCTACGTGGGCCGTTTAATATGGTTGCGCCGTACCCGGTACGTAACGAGCAGTTTGCCCACGCGCTGGGCCATGCTCTGCATCGCCCGGCGATTTTGCGCGTGCCCGCAACCGTGATTCGTCTGATGATGGGTGAAGCGTCCGTGCTGGTGCTGGGCGGGCAGCGTGCGCTACCGAAACGGCTTGAAGCGGCCGGGTTTGCGTTTCGCTGGTATGACTTAGAAGAGGCGTTGAGGGATGTGGTGGGATGAATATGTTACATTTGTACGCCATGTCCCGATGAAATGGCGTAACAATGGCAACCATTACCACACCCCGGCTTCACCTCACCCCTTTCGAACCCACTGACTGGGCCTTCTTCCGCTCGTTGCGGGAAGATCGCAATATCATGCGTTACATGGCCGCCATCGCGCCGGAAAAAGAGACCCGGCGCGTATTTGCTGCGCGCTTAACGGCGGCGCACGTTTTTGTGATTCGTTTTCATGATGATGACACGCCGCTGGGCGATATCGGCCTGCAGATCAGCCCGGAGAATCGAGAAGAGGCGGATATTGGCTATACGGTTGTGCCTGCCGCGCAGGGGCAAGGTATCGCCAGTGAGGCGTTGCGCGCGGTATGTGAATATGCGTTTAACCAGACCGGCGTGAAAGCGATTAACGCCTACGTACTGGCGGACAACGGCGGGTCGGTGCGGGTGCTGGAGAAAGCGGGGTTTGTGCGTACGCAGGTGCTGGAGAAGGCGTACGAGATTGACGGCGTACGGTATGACGACTGGGTGTATCGGCTGGAGTGCTGTGCGGTCTGATGCCCTCACCCCGGCCCTCTCCCACAGGAGAGGGAGAAAACCCAGCCTGTAGGCCCGGTAAGCGAAGCGCCACCGGGCGATTGGGCTGCACCGCAGCCTGATGCCCTCTCCCACAGGGAGAGGGAGAAGGGCAAAACCTACTTCAAAGAACCCTTCAGGAACTGCTGCAAACGCGGGCTTTGCGGATTCGCCAGCACCTCATCCGGATGTCCCTGCTCTTCGATTTTCCCCTGATGCAGGAAGATCACGTGGTTCGAGACGTTGCGGGCAAAGCCCATCTCGTGCGTTACCACAACCATGGTTTTACCCTCTTCGGCCAGCTTCTGCATGATGCGCAGCACTTCGCCAACCAGTTCCGGGTCAAGTGCTGAGGTCGGTTCGTCGAACAGCAATACTTCAGGCTCCATCGCCAGCGCACGGGCGATAGAGACACGCTGCTGCTGACCACCAGAGAGATGCACCGGGTACTTTATCTGCTGTCGCTCATCGATACCCACTTTCGCCAGGTATTTCACCGCGCGCTCACGGGCCTCCTGCTTGCTTAAACCCAGCACCTGAACCGGTGCTTCCATCACGTTCTCCAGCACCGTCATGTGGCTCCAGAGGTTGAAGTGCTGGAACACCATTGTCAGTCGCGTGCGCAGCAGGCGCAGCTGGTTCTTATCTGCCACCTTCAGCTGGCCGTCTTTATCCCTGGTCAGATTGATATTCTGCCCGCTCACCACAATTGAGCCTTCACTCGGCTTTTCGAGGAAGTTGATGCAGCGCAGGAAGGTACTTTTCCCCGAGCCAGATGACCCGATAATACTGATCACGTCGCCTGCATTTGCCTGCAGCGACACCCCTTTCAGCACTTCATGTTCGCCGTAGCGTTTGTGCAAATCAATTACGTTTAATTTGTTCTCAGCCATCATCATTCTCAGTGCGTCGAAGAGGGTTTTATATGCTGCAACCAGCGCTTTTCTGCCTTACGGAACAGGCTAATCAGGACGTATGAAATAATCAAATAGAGCACTGCCGCAATGCCAAACGCGGTAAACGGCTGATAGGTCGCAGAGTTGATATCGCGGGCGATTTTAAGCAGGTCCGGCACCGTGGCGGTAAAGGCCAGCGCGGTGGAGTGGAGCATTAAAATCACTTCGTTACTGTAGGCTGGCAATGCGATACGCAGCGCCGACGGCAGAATAATGCAACGGTACAGTTTCACCGACGAGAAGCCGTACGCGCGCGCCGCTTCGATTTCTCCGTAAGGAACGGAGCGGATGGCCCCGGCGAAAATCTCGGTGGTGTAGGCGCAGGTGTTGAGCGTCAACGCCAGTACCGTACAGTTCAGGCCGCTGCGGAAGAAGGCGTTCAGCATCTCGGTGCCTTTCACAATCTCCAGCGTATACATGCCCGAATAGAACACCAGCAGCTGTACGTACAGCGGTGTACCGCGGAATACGTAGGTAAACAACCAGATCGGGAACTGAATAAATTTATTGTTCGACACGCGGCCAATGGCAAGAAACACCGCCAGAATGCCACCCATCACCACCGAAGAGATCAGCAGCCACAGCGTAATGGCCACGCCGGTAAAGCGATAGCCGTCCGTCCACAGCAGCGATTTCCAGTATTCCTGAATAATCTCAATCACAGGTCAGCCCTCTTCACACCCACGGAGTAGCGACGTTCGAGCAGAAGCAGCACACCATTGGAGACGGTCGTAAAGACCAGATAGATCACGCCACACACCACCGCAAAGTAGAACGGCTCCCAGGTACTTTTACCGGCAAGCTGCGTGGCCTTTACCACATCTTCCAGACCCAGCAGAGAGACCAGCGCCGTGGCCTTGAGGATAACCTGCCAGTTGTTGCCAATGCCCGGAAGCGCGTAGCGCATCATGGCCGGGAACATAATCCGGCGAAACGTCTGGGAGGAGGTAAAACCGTAGGCGGTCGCCGCTTCTATGTGTCCTTTCGGTACCGCCATATAAGCGCCGCGGAAAGTTTCGGTAAAGTACGCGCCGTAGATAAAACCGAGAGTGATAATACCGGCCACCATCGGGTCGATATCGATCTGTCCCATTCCCATGGCGTCCGTCACGCTGTTAAGCGCGATCTGCAGCCCGTAAAAGATAAGCAGCATCAGCACCAGATCGGGAACGCCGCGAATCAGCGTGGTATAACCTTCAAAAATCAGCGCCAGCGGTTTGTTTGCCGAAAGCTTCGCCCCTGCGCCTGCCAGACCTATCAGCACCGCCAGCACCACGGAGCTGATAGCCAGCTCAAGGGTGACAAGCGCGCCCTGTAAAATAACGCCAGAAAATCCGTACAGCATACCGCGAGCCCTGTCGTATCGTGAGTGATGGACCGTGTCTTATCCCCTCCCTGAGCGGGAGGGGCCGCACGTTATTTGACGGGGCGATTAGCCGCCGTAAACATTAAAATCGAAGTACTTTTTCGCCAGTTTGTCGTACGTGCCATCCGCGCGCATTTCAGCGAATGCTTTGTTCAGCGCTTCGCGCAGCTCGTTGTCTTCTTTACGCAGACCCATACCGGTGCCGACACCAAACAACTTCACATCTTTAATGGATGGGCCGCCAAATTTGTAATCTTTACCTACCGGCGTCTTCAGGAAGCCTTCGCTCGCGGCGACTTCATCCTGGAAAGCGGCGTCGATACGGCCTGCCGTCAGATCAGCGTAGATATTTTCCTGGCCCTGATAAGAGACGATTTCAATCCCCTTCGGTGCCCAGTGTTCATTACCGTAGGTTTCCTGGGTAGTGCCCTGCAGCACGCCCACGCGTTTGCCTTTCAGTGATTCAAGGGTAGGCTGGATATCAGACGATTTAGCCACCACCAGACGAGAATCTGCCGCATAGAGTTTGTCGGTGAAGGCAATCTCCTGCTGACGTTTTTCAGTGATGGAAAGTGAGGACATGATAACGTCGATTTTTTTGGCTTTCAGCGATGGGATCAGTGCATCCAGCGGGTTCTCAACGTAGGTACACTGCGCTTTGATGCGTTTGCACAGCTCATTGGCCAGATCAATGTCAAAACCGACCAGTTCACCCTTCGAATTCTTAGATTCGAACGGGGCATAGGTAGGGTCGGTACCAATACGAATTTTCTGCGGAATTGCTGCGAACGCCGCGGTAGCGCTGGAAAAGGCCAGCACCAGAGATAACGACAACACGAGTTTTTTCATATCTGTCCTCAACAAACTGTCTTCTTACGTGATTTTTACGACGACGGGGTGGTGCTAATGTGCCATCAATCCACGCCATCAGGCAAAGATTAATGCCTTTCAGGCGAGATTTTTTGCATGATAAATGCGTAAGTATGCACACAGCGATCCAATACGGTGCACGAAACGCACCATATTGGATCAATCACACCCACAATGCACCAGAACAGTGCATCATCATCGAGTATCAATCACCGTAGACGTTGAAGTCGAAGTATTTCTTCGCCAGTTTGTCGTAGGTACCGTCTTTGCGCAGTTCTGCAAACGCTTTGTCGAAGGCGGCTTTCAGCTCGGTATCATCTTTACGCAGGCCAATACCGGTGCCGTCACCAAAGTATTTTTTGTCTTTCACGGACGGGCCAGCAAAGGCGTAGTCTTTACCTGCCGGCTGTTTCAGGAAGCCTTCACTTGCGGCAACCTCATCCTGGAATGCCGCATCCAGACGACCGGCCGCCAGGTCAGAATAAATCAGATCCTGGTTCTGGTAAGCCACCACGTCAACGCCCTTCTCACGCCAGTTTGCATTGGCATAACCTTCCTGAGTCGACCCCTGCAGCACGCCGACATGCTTGCCTTTCAGGGAGTCAATGGTTGGCTGAATGGGGGAGCCTTTTGCCGCAATCAGACGGGAATCCGCGGCGTAGAGCTTGTCAGAGAAGGCAATCTCCTGCTGACGTTTTTCGGTGATGGAAAGAGAAGAGATAATGGCGTCGATTTTCTTGGCTTTCAGCGACGGAATTAACGCGTCAAAGTCGCTGCCCACCCATGTGCATTTCACCGCAATGCGTTTGCACATCTCATTACCCAGATCGATATCAAACCCTACGAAATCGCCTTTCGCATCCTTGGAAGAGAATGGCGCGTAGGTTGCGTCTGTACCGATACGCACTGTCTGTGGAAGCGCTGCGTAGCTACCTGCTGCTGCACTTAACCCCACCAGCAAAGACAGAGCCAGAACCGTCTTCTTCATACATTTACCCTCAAGTACCGTGATTTTATTATGTATTGTGTTGTGTGTTGTGTTGCAGGCTTCTCTTGCAGGTCTTATGCCACATTGCCGTCGGGTCAAAACTTCGACGTTAAATATGTTAATAAAACGTTGCGATATTGCCTTAATGGTGAAAGATAGCAGGTCTGCCGAACGAACCGGAAAGAGAAAAAGGGAAAAAACGAATTAAATGTCGAGGATATGATCGCCGTTGCAATTTTGCCCTGAAACAGGGCATCGTCTCTGTTCATGCACGCTGTTTGTGCACAGAATCAGGCGCCCTGCCAGCGGGTGAAGAGGTCTTCGGGCAGGTCGATATCAAACTGATCCAGCACGCGGTTCACTGTCTGATTAATCACGTCATCGAGCGAGGCCGGACGATGATAAAACGCCGGCACCGGCGGCATGATCACCGCGCCCAGTTCAGCGGCCTGGGTCATTAAACGCAGATGCCCCAGATGCAGCGGCGTTTCGCGCACGCAAAGCACCAGAGGACGACGCTCCTTCAGCACCACGTCCGCCGCACGCGTCACCAGCGTGTCGGTATAGCTGTTAACAATGCCGGAGAGGGTCTTTATTGAACAGGGCAATATCACCATGCCCGCGGTTTTAAACGAGCCGGAGGAGATGCTGGCAGCGATATCGCGGGCATCGTGTACGACATCCGCCAGCGCCTGGACATCGCGCAGGGAGAGATCGGTTTCGAGGGAGAGGGTCTGACGCGCCGCCTGGCTCATCACCAGATGGGTTTCGACTTCCGCTACGTCACGCAGCACCTGCAACAGACGCACGCCGTAGATCGCGCCACTGGCGCCGCTAAGCCCAACAATGAGTCGTTTCATGATTTTCGCCCTTACTTATTTCAGGGCAGACTGTGCAGGATTTTGCGGGGAGTTGCAAGTGAGGGCGAAGGCCCTCACTTGCCTGCACAATTAACCTTCGTTGTGCATCTCTAAGCTTTCGAGATCGTTTTGCAGCTGGACGGCTTTCGCATCGTCGTTGCGCAGCGAATCGAGATAGTCCAGATACTGCTGATCAACATCTTTGGTGACGTAAACCCCGTTAAACACGGAACATTCAAACTGCTGAATATCCGGGTTCTCGGCGCGCACCGCGTCGATAAGATCGTTCAGATCCTGGAAAATCAGGCCATCGGCACCGATGATCTGGCGAATCTCGTCCACTTCACGGCCGTGGGCAATCAGCTCGTTCGCGGTAGGCATATCAATGCCATACACGTTCGGGAAGCGAATCTCTGGCGCCGCAGAGGCCAGATACACTTTCTTCGCACCGGCTTCACGCGCCATCTCGATAATCTGCTCTGAGGTGGTGCCACGTACAATGGAGTCATCCACCAGCAGCACGTTCTTGTCGCGGAACTCAGCACGGTTAGCGTTCAGTTTACGACGCACGGACTTACGGCGCAGCTGCTGACCCGGCATGATAAAGGTACGGCCAACGTAGCGGTTCTTCACGAAGCCCTGACGGTATGGCTTATCCAGGATGCGGGCGATTTCCAGCGCGATATCACAGGACGTTTCCGGGATAGGAATGACCACGTCGATGTCCAGATCGTCCCACTCGCGGGCAATCTTCTCACCCAGCTTGGTTCCCATGTTCACGCGGGCGCTGTAGACGGAGATCTTATCGATAAACGAGTCCGGACGGGCGAAATACACGTATTCGAACAGGCACGGGTTGCTGACCGGGTTGTCTGCACACTGGCGGGTAAACAGCTGGCCCTTCTCAGTGATATAGACCGCTTCGCCAGGGGCTACATCACGCAAGAATTCGAAGCCCAGGGTGTCCAGCGCCACGCTTTCAGAGGCAACCATATATTCGGTACGGCCATCACCCAGGTCACGCTTACCAAGCACCAGCGGGCGGATACCGTTTGGATCGCGGAAGGCGACCATTCCGTGACCAATAATCATCGCCACGCAGGCATAGGCACCGCGGATCTGGCGGTTTGTCGCAGCAACGGCGGCAAAGATATTGTCTGCTTCCAGCGGATAGTGGCGGAAGTTATCCAGCTCGCTCGCGAACACGTTGAGCAGGATTTCTGAATCAGAGGTGGTGTTAATGTGGCGACGTTTCTCTTCAAACAGCTTTTTACGCAGCTCATGCGCGTTGGTCAGGTTGCCGTTGTGAGCAAGCGTGATGCCATACGGTGAGTTGACGTAGAAAGGCTGTGCCTCAGAGGCGCTGGAACTGCCAGCAGTAGGATAACGAACGTGACCGATCCCCATATTACCTTGCAGACGCTGCATATGGCGGGCTTCAAACACATCGTTTACCAGGCCATTCGCCTTACGTAAACGGAAGCAGTTGTTTGCATCAATGGTGATGATACCCGCAGCATCCTGCCCACGGTGCTGAAGCACCGTTAACGCGTCATAAATCGACTGGTTTACCGGCATGAAACCGGCGATACCGACAATACCGCACATTCGTCTTTTCCTCGTTAAGCCACATCTCAGAGCGGGTTACGCTCTGGGCAAGAAACTCGACGAGCTTTGCAGATAGTCAAAGAACCACCTGATGATGAAGCTGAACTCTGGAATGAGCTGCGATTTCTGCCAGTCTTCACTTTTGGAGAACCCGGTAAAGGTATCCAGGAAGAACAGTATCGCGGCCACAATCAGCACGCCTCGTAATGCCCCGAAACAGATCCCGAGCACCCTGTCCGTTCCTGACAGACCGGTTTTCTCGACCAGCTGACCTATCACGTAATTTACGATAGCGCCGACAATCAGCGTCGCGATAAACAGCACCGCGATGGCGATTCCATTTCGGACCAGTTCATCTTCAAAGCCCGTGAACCAGACAGACAGGTAAGTGTAGTAATGACTGGCAACAAAGAAAGCACAACCCCAAGTCACCAGCGATAACGCTTCACGAACAAAGCCACGGATCAGGCTAACCAGACAGGAAAAACCAATCACCGCAATGATGGCGTAATCAATCCAGACCATATGTGTCCCACGATTTAACGCCCTGTCATCCAGTTCGGGGCGAATTCTAACAGAAAAAGAAAACGTTTGCGTAGGGATTTCCTTCCCGCGCGTAAATAAAAAAGGCGCTGAAAAAATGTTCAACGCCGTTGGCTTATTACGTCTCTTTGGACGTCTGCCACTCCCCCTCACCCTCTCCCCTTTGAGAAGAGGGCCGGGGTGAGGGGAACCTTATCAATTGGCGCTGTAGTTCATCACCACACCGCTCAGGCCAGAGATCTGCTTCAGCTCACCGAGCGAGCCTTTGAGCTTATCCTTAGACGCTTCTGGCCCCACAAGGATACGGGTGATTTTACCCTGCACCGGCGTGGAAGGTGAAGTGTAAACGCGATAACCCGCACTGCGCAGCTTACCCACTACCTCATTGACCTTATCGGCATTTTTCAGCGCACCCAACTGTACAACGTAGGCTTTACCCGTCGGTGCAGCCTCTTGCTGGGTCGGTTTTGCCGCAGGCGGCGTCTCTGAAGCCGCGGCCAGCTGTTCTGCTGCTTTATCCCGCTGCGGTTTCGGCTGTGTTTTTTCCACCGGCTTCGGTTTTTCAACCGGTTTCGGCTGCTCTACCGGCACCGGATCGATTTCGATGTTGTTATTCGCCGCCAGACGAGACGGATCGAGGGACGGCGCGGCCGCATCCCCGGCACGCACTTCTTCAGCCGCCCCTTCCGGCGGCTGAGCAGGCAGCGCCTGGGTCGCCGCAGGCAGCATATCCGGTTCGTCGCGATCGCCCGGCTTCGGCACCAGCGGAATGGCTGCAAATTCATCCTGGTAATGCTTTTTCTGCCCGTCGAGCAGACCCGGGAGGATAATCACCCCGAGCGCGACCAGCACAATGGTTCCTGTTAAACGGTTCTGAAACTTACTCGCCACCGGTTCTCCCCGCGTCCATCACTTCCATGACATGTGCCACCGTGTGGAACGAACCACACACCAGCACGGTATCTTCTGGTTTAGCATCCGCCATCGCGGCTTGCCAGGCCTGAGCCACGCTATTGTAGATTGCGCCTTTGCCGAGATGTTCCAGTAACTGCTCGGCCGTCGCACCGCGCGGCCCCTCCAGAGGAGCACAATACCAGCTATCGACCACACTCTCCATGCAGGCCAGCGTACCGCCGATATCTTTATCATGAAGCATACCGATAACCGCCAGCACGCGCCCGGTTTTTGGTAACGATTTGAGACGCGCGGCGAGATACGCCGCAGCATGCGGGTTATGTGCGACATCCAGTATCAGCCGCGGAGCGTCGCTGACAATCTGAAAACGCCCGGGCAGAATCGCATTCTGAATACCGTCGCGGATGGCCTGTTCGCTCACCGCCAGCCCGCTTGCGCGCAGTGCCGCCAGGGCGGTGGCGGCATTAGGTTGCGGTACCTGCGGCAGGGGCAGATTTTCCAGCGTTCCCTGCGCATCGCGATAGCGCCAGCCGTTGTTCTGAACCTCATACTGCCAGTCCACACCCTGGCGCAGCAGGTGAGCGCCCTTCTCTTTTGCCACGTCGGCAATAGTGTGCGGCATATCCGGCTCGCCAACCACCGCAGGCTTATTCGTGCGGAAAATACCGGCCTTCTCACGGCCAATACTTTCGCGATCGGGGCCCAGCCAGTCGGTATGATCCAGGGCAATGCTGGTGACCACCGCCACATCGGCATCCACCATATTGGTGGCATCCAGACGCCCGCCGAGGCCCACTTCCAGAATCACCACGTCCAGTTGCGCCTGTTTAAACAGCCACAGTGCCGACAGGGTGCCGTATTCGAAATAGGTTAATGAGATCTCACCGCGCGCCGCTTCAATTTCCGCGAACGACGCGGTATGCGCAGACTCTGGCAGTTCGCTGTTTTGTACGCGAACCCGCTCGGTATAACGTACCAGGTGCGGAGAGCTGTAGACACCAACCTTGTAACCGGCAGCCATCAGGACAGCTTCCAGCGTACGGCAGGTGGTGCCTTTACCGTTGGTTCCGGCGACGGTAAAAACAAACGGCGCAGGTTTCAGCACATCGAGACGCGCAGCAACCTGGCTTACGCGTTCAAGCCCCATATCAATGGTTTTACTGTGCAGGTTTTCCAGATAAGAAAGCCACGTGGCCAGGGGCGACGTGGCTTGGGGAATGCTTTTATTTTCCATGATGCCCGGTTGTCATTAACAGTTTATAAAGCAAAAGGGCAGCGCCAACCGGCCCTGCCCTTTTCAGTTATCAGGCCTCGGGTTCCTGATCCGGTACTACCACACCTTCGCGCGGCTCATCCGGGTTCGGCGCCGGCAGATTCATCAGCTTCGCCAGGATGCTCGCCAGTTTCAGGCGCATTTCCGGGCGGCGGACGATCATGTCAATCGCGCCTTTCTCAATAAGGAACTCACTGCGCTGGAAGCCCGGCGGCAGTTTTTCACGTACGGTCTGCTCGATAACGCGAGGACCAGCAAAGCCGATCAGCGCTTTTGGCTCAGCGATGTTCAGATC
Organism: Enterobacter sp. T1-1; assembly: GCF_000710795.1. NCBI lineage: Bacteria > Pseudomonadati > Pseudomonadota > Gammaproteobacteria > Enterobacterales > Enterobacteriaceae > Enterobacter > Enterobacter sp. T1-1. Next base: position 85,228 of record NZ_JALW01000001.1, read on the forward strand.
GCCCAGCATCGCAAAGCTTGCAGAAACGCCACCCATGGTTGGGTCGGTCAGTACAGAGATGTACGGCAGACCGCGCTCCTGCATTTTAGCCAGCGCAGCAGAGGTTTTCGCCATCTGCATCAGGGACATCAGCGCTTCTTGCATACGTGCACCGCCAGAGGCGGAGAAGCAGATCAGCGGGCAGTTGTCTTCCAGCGCCTGCTCAACAGCACGCACAAAGCGCGCACCGACCACGGAACCCATTGAGCCACCCATAAAGGAGAACTCAAACGCGGCGGCCACTACCGGCATCTCGTGCAGGGTGCCTTTCATCACGACCAGCGCGTCTTTCTCGCCGGTCTCTTTCTGTGCAGAGGCCAGACGATCTTTATATTTTTTGGAATCACGGAACTTGAGCACATCTTTTGGCTCAAGCTCGCTACCCAGTTCTACCAGAGAACCTTCGTCCAGCAGGCTGTGCAGGCGATTACGCGCCGTCATGCGCATGTGGTGGTCACACTTCGGACACACCTCAAGATTGCGTTCCAGTTCTGCGCGATACAGAACCTGACCACAGCTATCACACTTCGTCCATACCCCTTCAGGAATGCTCGCTTTACGCGTTGGGGTAATGTTGCTTTTAATTCGTTCAATCCAGCTCATTGATAACCTTTCTGCCTGAACCTGGTCGTATGCCAGTTTTGCTGTAAGAGGCGAATAATGCCATTTTTGCCTCCAACAGACCATGAATGTTGCACATTAAAACATAACAGCCCGAAACTTTGGATAAAAAAGTGGTCGAACCGCCTGCGTGCATTTACTTCGCTTGCTTTGCTGCCGCGCGCTTGTGACGAATAATTTCGATAACACCCGGTAAAACAGAAAGCACAATAATCGCTACAATCAGTAACTTAAGGTTTTCCTGAACTACAGGGAGATCGCCAAACAGGTAGCCTGCATAGGTAAAGAGCAGCACCCACAGCAGCGCGCCAATGACGTTGTATGCCGCAAAATGACGATAGGACATGTGCCCCATTCCCGCCACAAATGGCGCAAATGTACGCACAATAGGCACAAAACGCGCAAGGATAATGGTTTTTCCACCGTGGCGCTCATAAAACGCATGGGTTTTATCTAAATAGCTACGACGGAATATTTTTGAGTCCGGATTGCTGAATAAGCGCTCACCGAAGACCCGTCCAATTGTGTAGTTGACCGCGTCACCGACAATTGCGGCGATCACCATCAGCACCACCATTATGTGCACATTCAAATCGTTGCCAGGCAGCGCAGATAACGCCCCCGCGACGAACAGCAGCGAATCCCCCGGCAGAAATGGCGTGACTACCAGACCGGTTTCACAGAACAGAATGAGGAACAGAATGGCATACACCCAGACGCCATACTGCGCGACCAGCTCCGCCAGGTGAACATCAATATGCAGAATGAAATCAATCAGAAAACGTATTACGTCCATATTGTCTAAGCCTTAATTGCACCTTTGTTTAGTCCGCCAGGAACAGCGGGCCCATTGGCGGTTTTGGCAGGTCAAACCGGTCCGGATAGTCCACCGAGACCAGATACAGCCCTTCCGCTTTCGCCGTTGCTGCCGCAAGCGTTCTGTCCTTCGCTGCCAGCAGTTCTGCAATCCAGCTCTCCGGCTGGTGTCCGGCGCCCACTTCCATCAGGCTGCCCACAATATTCCGCACCATATGATGTACAAAGGCATTGGCTTTGATATCCACCACCACATACGCGCCAAAACGGCTGACATTTATGTGCATGACGTTACGCCACGGCGTGCGGGACTGACACTGCACCGCACGGAACGAGGTAAAGTCATTTTCACCAATCAGACACTGCGCCGCACGATGCATACGTTCTGCATCCAGCGGTTCATAAAAATGCGTCACGCCCTGGCTTAACACCGCCGGACGAAGACGCTGATTGTAGATGACATAGCGATAACGGCGCGCAGTGGCGCTGAAACGCGCATGAAAATCATCCGGCACAGCTTTCACCCAGCGCACCGCAATGTCACCAGGTAAATTCGCATTTACACCCAACGTCCAGGCAGCGTCCTTGCGCACGGCGGTGGTTTCAAAGTGAACCACCTGCCCCGTTCCGTGGACACCGGCGTCAGTGCGTCCTGCACACAGCACGTTAATCGGTTCGTTCGCCACCTGAGAGAGCGCTTTCTCCAGTTTTTCCTGGACACTGCGCACCTCATTTTGACGCTGCCAGCCATAATATTTACTGCCGTCGTACTCGATACCGAGGGCGACTTTATGAACCGGCTTTTGTTCCACGTCTGACATCAGTACAGATACTCCTGCACCAGTTTTTCAGCGATTTTGACCGCCATCAGCGCGCCGCCGAAGCGCACGTTATCGGCTACGGACCAGAACTGAACCTGCTCCGGCATACCGTAATCATTCCGTACGCAGCCCACCGAGAGGTGTGCGCTGCCGGTGGCATCGCCAACCTGCGTCGGGAATTCACTCTCTTCGGAGAGCACAATGTCTTCACCGCGGCCGAACGCATCACGCGCTTCTTCTGCGGCCAGCGGACGCAGGGCTTCGAAACCTACCATCTGCGCATGACCGTAAAAGACCGGCGACTGCACGACGTTTGCGGAGATCATCAGCCCCTCGTCCTGCAGAATTTTGCGCGCTTCGTCGACGATACGGCGCTCTTCACGCACGGAGCCTTCACGATCCGGCAGCAGCGGCAGCATATTGAATGCCAGCTGACGGCCGAAGAAATCGTCTTCGTCAATCGGGATGCCGTTCAGGAGCTTCGCACTCTGTCCGGCCAGCGCGTCGACGGCCTTTTTGCCTTGCGCAGAAGCGGAAAGCAGGCTGGTCACGGTGATACGCGACAGACCGCCATCGTCGATTAAAGGTTTAAGAGCGGTCAGCAGCTGGCTGGTCAGGCTATTGGGAACCGCAATGATATTGCGGTTACGGTAGTCGGCCAGGACAAACGGGTTCACGTCCGGCACCACCAGCGGGACATCCGGCTCCATCGAGAACAGGCCGCTCAGATCGATCACCAGACAGCCAGAATTCGTCGCGTCTTCAATGTACGACGCGGTGGCTTCAGCACCTGCCGCAAAAAAGGCCAGCTGCGCCTGCGTCCAGTCGAATTCGGCGGCATCCTGAACCATGACGGATTTGCCGCCAAAACGCAGATGCTCACCGGCGCTGTCAGTGCGCGCCAGTGCATAGATATCACCCACCGGGAACTGACGCTCAGCAAGGGTTTCGAGCAGGGCTTCACCCACGGCACCCGTGGCACCTAAAATGGCAATGTTCCAGCCTTCAGACATGGTGGTTTACTCCAGAAATAAAAAAGCGTCCCTGTCGGAGTATCCAACAGGGAGCGTTAAGAAGACATTAATGCGCCGGGTGATGAACGGCGTTAAAACCCAGTTTATGCAGCAGCGCTGCCGCCGCCGCGTCATCGCACATGACATACAGAGAAGACCATTCACGGCGCTCAACGTAATTCTTGCGCAGCTTGTCAAAGTCCCCCGGGATCCCCGCCACTTTACGCAGCAGCGCATCATCGCGGCGCACATCATACACCAAATGAACCAGCCTTTTCAGCGTTGCCTGATCGAGCGGGCCATGCAGGGTAATGCGGCCAAATTCAGGCGCGGGGAGTAAAGTGTCCAGCGCCACCTGCTGCGGACGGCCAATAAAGGCGCTATAGGCCTCAAAGACCTGGGTGGTGCCACGGGCCTTTCCTTCGAGCGTGTAACCCGCTATATGCGCGGTTGCAACGTCGACCTTGTTCAGCAGCGCAACGTTGAGATCGGGCTCCGGCTCCCAGACGTCCAGCACCACGCTGAGATCCTGCCCCTCTTCCAGACATTTCAGCAACGCGGCGTTATCGACGACCGGGCCACGACAGGCATTTATCAGAATAGTGCCAGCCTTCAGACGACGGATCAGCGCCTCGTCAGCAAGATGGAGCGTCTTATAGGCCCCCTCTTTGAAGAGGGGCGTATGGAATGTGATGACGTCACATGCTTCAACCAGTTCATCCAGGGGGCGGAAGTCGCCTTCATCACCGTTGTCTTTACGCGGCGGATCACACAGCAGGGTGCGAATGCCTAACGCCTCAAGGCGTTTTTGCAGGCGTCCTCCCACGTTGCCCACCCCGACAATGCCTACGGTGCGGTCTTTCAGCGCAAAACCGTCGCGCTCTGCCAGCATCAGCAGAGAAGAGAAAACGTATTCCACTACCGCAATGGCGTTACAGCCAGGCGCGGCGGAAAACCCGATCCCCGCCTGCTTAAGCCATTTGTCATCCACATGATCCGTCCCGGCCGTTGCGGTTCCGACGAATTTAATCGCTTTGCCGGAGAGCAACGCCTCATTTACTTTGGTCACCGAGCGCACCATCAGGGCATCGGCATCATCCAGCTCGTTTACCGGAATGGGTCGACCAGGGACAGCCTTAACATTACCAAGGCGGCTAAAGAGCTCGCGGGCGTAAGGCATATTTTCATCAACGAGGATTTTCACGTCTGAGTACCTGTTTGAGAGGAAGAAAACCTGCCAAGTGTGCCATAATCTGGCCGCCAGGCATATATGCATGCCGGGTTTACGCTGAGTTTTGACTTTAAGGATTTTTGACGATGCAGCCTATTTCAGGTACGCCACCACGCCCTCCGGGTGAAGGCCCTGTCACGCCAAACGTTGCAGGTGAACAACCGCTTTCCACGCAACAGCGCACCGTGCTGGAGCGCCTGATCACGCGCCTGATCGCGCTCACTTCACAGCAAAATGCGGAAGTCTGGGCCGGGGTAAAGCATGATTTAGGCGTCCGCAACGATGCACCGTTGCAGTCGCGCCACTTCCCTGCGGCCGAGCAAAATCTGAATCAGCGTATTACCACCGCACAGCAAAATCACACCACTCGCCAGATTGTCGCGCAACTGACCGAGCTGTTGGGCCAGGGCAACAACCGTCAGGCAGTCAGTGATTTCATTCGCCAGCAGTTTGGCCAGACCGCCCTGAGCCAGCTAACGCCAGACCAGTTGAAAACCGTGCTGACACTGCTGCAAACCAATCAGCTGACCATCCCGCAACCGCAACAGCGTCCGTCAACCGAGCGTCCGCTGCTGCCTGCTGAACACAATACGTTGAATCAGATGGTGACCAGGCTGGCCGCCGCCACCGGCGAATCAACAAAGCTCATCTGGCAGTCGATGCTCGAGCTTTCAGGCGTGAAGGCGGGCGAGCTGATCCCGGCCAAACAGTTTACGCATCTGGTCACCTGGCTACAGGCTCGCCAGACGCTGAGCACCCAAAGTACCCCTACCCTGCATACGCTACAGGCGGCACTGAAGCAGCCGCTGGAGCCGCATGAATTTGAGGTGATTAGGGATTACGCCCAGCAGACCTGGCAGGCCACGCCGCAAACGGTACTGACCACCGCGCAGGTGCAAGATTTGCTGAATCAGATCTTTATTCGCCGCGCCGAGCGCGAAGGCGGCGTACCGGAAGTCAGGGATATTCAGCCGATCTACAGCCCGCTGTTTGCGCCGGTGGTGGAGACCTTCAGAACCCTCTCTGCGCGTCCGGGATTGCTGTTTATTGCGTTACTGATTGCGCTGGCGATTTTCTGGCTGGTTGCCTGATGTTTTGCCCGGTGGCGCTGCGCTTACCGGGCCTACAACGACCCGAACCGTAGGCCGGGTAAGGCGAAGCCGCCACCCGGCGACAACGGCTCAAGGCCTGCGAAACGCCACCAGCGTCACAACAATCCCCACCACCGCTGAAACGGCTCCCGCAAGGAAGACAGAGGGATAGCCAAACGACGTGGCCAGGAGCCCCGCCAGCGGTCCGGTGACACCGTATGAGATGTCCTGAAACGCCGCATAACCGCCCAACGCCGTACCGCGCACCTGTGGCGCGACGCGTTTTACCACCTCAACCCCCAGCGCCGGGAAGATCAGGGAACAGCCGCAGCCGGTCAGTGCCGCTCCGAGAAGGGCAACGGAGGCCACAGGGGCATACCACAGCAGCAGCAAACCGAGGGTCTCAATCACCAGCGACGCCACGGCCACCTTCACGCCACCAAAGCGATCCGGCATCCAGCCGAACATAACGCGCATCAGGACAAACGCACCACCAAAGGCGGTTAGCGTAAAGCCCGCCATCGCCCAGCCGCGGCTCATAAAGTACAGCGAAACGAATGTCCCAATCACCGCGAAGCCCACGCCCTGTAGCGCCAGCCCCAGCCCCGGCTGCCAGATTTGACCTATTACGCTCCACAGGGAAGGACGCTCACCTTTATGGGCAGGTACTTTGCGCACCGAGCCATTAAACGCCCATGCCAGCAGCGGTAACAGCATGGTGGTGGCCGCCAGCGCGGCAAAACCGAACTGGCTGTGGATCAACAGCCCCAGCGGCGCACCTGCCGCGAGTGCGCCATAGATAGCCATACCGTTCCAGGACATCACTTTGCCCGAGCGCGCTGGGCCTACCAGCCCCATTCCCCAGGTCAGGGTGCCGGTCAGCAGCTGGCTTTCACCAAAGCCGAGAATCAAACGTCCCACCACCAGCAGGGCAAATTTATACGCTGCGTCGACCGGCAGAAGCGCGGCAAGCAGCCACGCTGCGCCCGCCAGCCCGCAGGCAAACATGCCCTGCAGCGCTGAGCGTTTGGCACCGTGCTGGTCCGCCAGACGCCCGGCGTAGCCGCGGGTTAATACGGTAGCTAAAAACTGAATACCCACGGCGATGCCAACCAGGGTATTGCCGTAGCCCAGCTCCTGGTGAACAAACAGCGGGATAACAGGCAGCGGCAGGCCAACGGTCATGTAGGTCAGAAATACCGCAAAGGCGATACGGAAAAGGGAAAGATTCCCGGAAGGGGTACTCTTCTCAGGGATAACGGCCTTCATGCGTAACTCCGTGTTCAGGCATAAAAAAAGGGAGCCTCGCGGCTCCCTTCTACTATACCTTCAAACGCTTACGCTTTCAGCTTGCGCATCACCAGCGTGGCGTTGGTGCCGCCAAAACCGAAGCTGTTGGACATCACGGTCGTCAGCTCACGTTCGGTGGTTTCGGTCACGATGTTCAGGCCCGCTGCCTGCTCGTCCATCTCTTCGATGTTGATGCTTGGCGCGATAAAGCCATTTTCCAGCATCAGCAGAGAGTAGATTGCTTCCTGCACGCCAGCTGCACCCAGAGAGTGACCGGTCATGGCTTTGGTCGCGGAGATTGCCGGGCTGTTGTCGCCGAAGACTTCACGGATCGCACCCAGTTCTTTCACATCGCCTACCGGCGTAGAAGTCCCGTGGGAGTTCAGGTAGTCGATTGGGGTATCAACGCCGTGCATCGCCATCTTCATGCAGCGCACCGCGCCTTCGCCGGATGGAGCAACCATGTCAGCGCCGTCAGACGTTGCACCGTAGCCCACGATCTCAGCGTAGATGTGCGCGCCACGTGCCAGAGCGTGTTCCAGCTCTTCAACCACAACCATACCGCCGCCGCCTGCGATAACAAAACCGTCACGGTGCGCATCATAGGTACGGGATGCTTTAGCCGGGGTTTCATTGTATTTGGTAGACAGGGCACCCATTGCGTCGAATTCACAAGCCATTTCCCAGCCCAGCTCTTCGCCGCCGCCAGCAAATACGATGTCCTGTTTACCCAGTTGGATCTGCTCAACAGCATTACCGATGCAGTGTGCGGACGTCGCACATGCAGAGCTGATGGAGTAGTTCACACCGTGAATTTTGAATGGGGTTGCCAGGCACGCGGAGACCGCAGAACCCATGGCTTTGGTTACCACGTACGGACCTACTGCTTTCAGACCACGCGGGCTACGCATGGCGTCAGCACCGAATACCTGCGCTTTGGATGAACCACCGGAACCGGCAATCAGACCCACGCGCGGGTTGTTCTGGTAAACCTCTTCGCTCAGGCCAGAATCTTTGATCGCTTCCTGCATGGAGAGATAAGCATAAATAGAGGCATCGTTCATGAAACGAACCACTTTACGGTCAATCAAACCGGTGGTGTCCAGTTTGACGTTACCCCATACGTGGCTACGCATACCTGAATCTTTAAACTCTTCAGAGAAAGTGATCCCGGAGCGTCCTTCACGCAGAGATGCCAGGACTTCCTGCTGGTTATTACCGATGCTGGAAACAATGCCCAGGCCAGTAATCACTGCACGTTTCATTCAATACCTCTGTAAGTCGCACTATAGTAAGTTTCGAGTCGCACAATAGCGTACACTTGTACGCCGAACAAGTCCGATCAGACATTTTCTGCGGAAATTTGCACCGATGGACTCACATCGTTAAGATCGTGCCACTGCCTGTCAGACGAGTAACTTACGTGAAACAAAACGCTATACAACCCGCCAACCTCGAATTCAACGCTGAGGGTACACCTGTTTCCCGAGATTTTGATGACGTCTATTTTTCTAATGATAACGGACTGGAAGAAACCCGCTATGTTTTCCTCGACGGAAATCAGCTCAGCGCACGCTTTCCCGCCCATCCGCGCAGTCTGTTTGTCGTCGCAGAGAGCGGGTTCGGTACCGGCCTGAATTTTTTGACCCTCTGGCAGGCTTTCGACCAGTTTCACGCTGCCCATCCTGAGGCTACGCTACAAAGATTACATTTCATCAGTTTCGAAAAATTTCCACTCACCGCGCACGACCTGCACCTGGCGCACCAGCGCTGGCCGGAGCTTGCCCCTTGGGCTGAACAGCTTCAGGCGCAGTGGCCGCCCGCCATCGGCGGTTGCCATCGTCTGCTGCTGGACGGTGGACGCGTCACGCTGGACTTATGGCTCGGCGATATAAACGAACTGACCGATAAGCTTGATGATTCGATGAACCAGAAGGTGGACGCGTGGTTCCTTGACGGGTTTGCGCCAGCCAAAAACCCGGAGATGTGGAGTCAGCATCTGTTTAGCGCCATGGCGCGTCTGGCGCGGCCTGGCGCAACGCTCGCGACCTTTACCTCGGCGGGGTTTGTCCGCCGCGGCTTACAGGAAGCAGGCTTTACGATGCGAAAAACCAAAGGGTTTGGCCGCAAGCGCGACATGCTGGTCGGGACGATGGAGCAGACGCTGGCGATCCCCGCCCGGGCGCCCTGGTTTGCACGCCGCGCCAGCGCCTCCCGTGAGGTGGCGATAATCGGCGGAGGGATTGCCAGCGCACTGCTTTCGCTCGCGCTTTTACACCGTGGCTGGCAGGTGACGCTCTACTGTGCTGACCCGGCTCCGGCAAACGGCGCCTCCGGCAACCGTCAGGGAGCCCTTTATCCGCTTTTAAGCGCGCACGACCCGGCGCTGTTCCAGTTTTTCCCCGCGGCCTTTACCTTCGCCCGTCGCGTATACGACACTCTTCCGGTGGCATTCGACCATGACTGGTGCGGCGTGACGCAGCTCGGCTGGGATGAAAAGAGCCAGCAAAAAATCGCGCAGATGCTGTCGCTGGGCCTGCCGGAAGAGATTGCCCGCGCGGTAAGTGCGCAAACGGTGACAGACACCACAGGCGTTGAGACAGGCTGTGGCGGTATTCAGTATCCGCTCGGCGGCTGGCTGTGCCCTGCCGAACTGACCACTGCGGCGATTACCCTGGCACAGTCACGCGGGTTGACGGTGCATTATGCTCATAAGGTTGCATCGCTTAGCCGGACAGCCCACTGGACCCTGCGCTTTGCCGATGGCAAAGAGGCCACGCATGTCACCGTTGTGCTGGCAAACGGACATCACATCAGTCAGTTTGTCCAGACAGAGACATTGCCCGTTTATCCGGTTGGCGGCCAGGTGAGCCATATTCCGACCGCGCCTGCACTGAGCCAACTGCGCCAGGTGCTGTGCTATGACGGCTACCTGACGCCGCAAAATCCGTCTAACGCTCATCACTGCATTGGTGCCAGTTACCATCGCGGTGAAACAGACACGCATTACCGCGAGGAGGATCAGCAGCAAAACCGCCAGCGCCTGATTGACTGCTTCCCGGACGCGGCGTGGGCGAGAGAGGTTGACGTCAGCGAGGGCGAAGCGCGCTGCGGCGTACGCTGCGCCACCCGCGATCATCTGCCCATGGCGGGAAATGTACCGGACTATGAGGCAACGCTTGATGCGTATCAGGATCTGGCTGAACACAAGGAGACGGCTGTGGTCTCACCGGTCTATCCGGAGCTGTTTATGCTGGGCGGGCTGGGCTCGCGCGGGTTATGTTCTGCACCACTGCTGGCGGAAGCGTTAGCCGCGCAAATGAGCGATGAGCCCATTCCGCTGGACAGCACCACGCTCGCAGGGCTGAATCCGAATCGTTTGTGGGTGCGGAAATTGCTGAAGGGGAAGCAGGTTAAATAGGGTGCCCTCTCCCACCGGGAGAGGGAGGTGAAACGCTTACTTCGCTTTCGCCTGCTGGAACAGGTTGTCCCACATACCCAGCACCAGAGACTGGTCGCGGGGAGAAAGCTCGCCCGCCTGGATGGCTTTTTCCAGGCTGCGGCTCACTTCATCATGAATGGCCTCGGCAGAGTGATCGTCCCCGGCTTCCAGCTCGGCAACGGCCAGCGTCAGGTGACCACGCAGATAACCGCTGGCGAACAGCTCATCATCACTGGCGTGTTCCACCATGTCATCAATTAACGCCAGAATGCGTGATTCAAATTCTGCGATCATCTTCTTTCCTCTGTTAAAGATCTTCCGGCCACGGGAAGCATTCCGCCGTGATCTCCGGCGTATGGTAATAATTCTGTAAAGCCTTGATCAGGCGTGCCGGGCGTTCCGGGATGCCTTTCTCAAGATACTCCATCACCTGCGCATGTACGCGGCGCTGGAAGAGAATACGGTCTGGCTCGAAATCCCCTTCGAGATTGTCACAGCTGACGTTGAACGGGAAACCCGCCGCCACGCAGAACAGCCACTCCAGCGCCTGCGGTTTGACTTCCACATCTTCAAACTGACCCTGCGTGGCCGCGTCACGTCCGTCCGGACAGTACCAGTAACCAAAGTCCACCAGCTCGCGACGCGCTTTTCCCGCAATGCACCAGTGTGAAATCTCATGCAGGCCACTGGCGTAAAAACCATGCGCAAACACGATGCGGTTATAGGGCACCTCTGCATCAGCAGGAAGATAGATCGGTTCGTCGTCGCCTTTAATCAGACGGGTATTAAAATCATCAGCAAAACAGCCGTCAAAAATCTCAATCAGCTGTTCATAGTTATGCGTACTGTTCATGCGTTCATCCCCAGCCAGGTGAGGATCTCCTGTCCATGGCTGTCATAAAGAAGCTTGGCGCTCATCACCGCCGAGACGATGACGATCATCGGGCGAATCAGCTTCTGTCCTTTGCTTAATACCAGACGCGAGCCCGCGCGCGCGCCTAAAAACTGCCCCGCCATCATCACAAACCCGGTTGCCCAGATAACCTTGCCGCCGATGATAAACAGCAGCAGACCGCCGACGTTCGAGGTGGCATTCAGCACTTTAGCGTGGGCGGTAGATTTGGCGAGGTTAAATCCGGCCAGCGTGACAAACGCCAGGGCATAGAACGACCCGGCGCCTGGGCCAAAGAAGCCATCGTAAAACCCGACGCAGCCGCCTGCGATAAGCGCGAACGGCAGACCATGCAGCCGACGCTGCCTGTCCTCTTCACCAAGCTTTGGCATCAGCAGAAAGTAGAGGCCAATACAGATGACCAGCACCGGCAGGATCTGACGCAGAATGTCAGACTGTACGTGCTGAACCAACAGCGCACCGGAGGTTGAGCCGATGAAGGTCATCAGAATATTGAGCTTCTGGTCGGCAAGATTAACCACCTTACGGCGAATAAAATAGAGCGACGCAGAAAGGGACCCGCCGCAGGCCTGAAGCTTGTTGGTGGCAAGCGCCTGAGCCGGGCTCATGCCCGCCGCCAGCAGCGCCGGAACGGTAAGCAATCCGCCACCGCCCGCGAGGGCATCGATAAAACCGGCCAGCATTGCCACAAAGAACAGCACCACCAGCAGCAGCGGTGACACCATAAACAGGTCGACGAAATTATCCATTAAAGTACATGCTCATCCAGTAGCGCCTGGCAGGAAGGCGGCAACGGAGGCGGTGTCTTCTTCTCAGGCTTAGAGGTTCCAGGTTTTGCCGGTTCAAACCAGCTTTGCAGTTCCGCACCGCAGCCATCGCCTGGCGGTGGTAGCGGCTGATCTTCACATTCCAGACTGTTTGCCGGGCAGCGCAGACGTACGTGCATATGCGCACGATGCTGGAACCACGGACGCACTTTGCGCAGCCAGTCGCGATCGGTTCCCTCATCCAGGCAGAGCTGCTGCTTGATGGCCGGGTTAACGAAGATCCGCGTGACCTCGTTGTCCTTCGCTGCCAGCTTAATCAGGCTGAAAACATCCGGGGTCCACAGCGACGGCACAACGCTTTTGCCGTCGCGCGCCACCAGATCCAGCGCCTGCGGCTTCAGCAGTTGGGCCGAGGTCCAGCGCGTTTTAGGCAACTGCAGGAAAATATCCACATCCAGCCCGGTCTGGTGACTGGCGTGCCCACCGTTGAAACGACCGCCAGCAGGCATACCCATATCGCCAATCAGCATCGTACCCAGCCCCAGGTTATGCACCTGGTTACCCAGACGCTGGATAAACAGCACCAGATCCGGGTGGCCGAAGTAACGACGCTGGTCGGTACGCATCACCTGATAAGTATCCGACTGCAGAGGAAGTTCCTGCGCACCAACGATACAGCCATTGGAGAACGCACCAATCGACTGCGCGCTTCCCGCCACCGGGTGAGTGATTTTTTGCCATGGCGTGGCGGCCAGACTGGCCCCACTGGCGAGTAGCGCCAGCAGAACAATTGCGGTTTTTTTCATAGTTACCAGCGTGGAATGGTGGTCGTCACATCCGCATTCTGCGCACGCTGGCGCAGGAAGTGATCCATCAACACGATTGCCAGCATGGCTTCTGCGATCGGCACCGCGCGGATCCCGACACACGGATCGTGACGTCCTTTGGTGATCATCTCAACTTCTTCACCAGAGCGGTTAATTGTGTGGCCCGGCACGGTAATGCTGGACGTTGGCTTCAGCGCGATATTGGCAATAATTTGCTGCCCGCTGCTGATGCCGCCGAGAATGCCACCCGCATGATTGCTCTGGAAGCCCTCTTTTGTAATTTCGTCACGGTTCTGGCTGCCGCGAAGCTGAACCACGTCAAAACCGTCGCCAATTTCGACGCCCTTCACTGCATTGATGCTCATCAGCGCGTGGGCAATGTCCGCGTCCAGACGGTCAAATACAGGCTCACCCCAGCCTGGCGGTACGCCGTCAGCCACCACGGTCACTTTTGCACCGATAGAGTCGCCCTCTTTTTTCAGGCCACGCATCAGCTCGTCCAGCGCCTCCAGTTTCTCAACATCAGCACAGAAGAACGGGTTTTGTTCAACCTGCTCCCAGTCTTTAATGGCCAGCGGAATGTCACCCATCTGGGTCAGGCAACCGCGGATCACGATGCCAAATTTCTGCTGCAGGTATTTCTTAGCAATCGCCCCTGCGGCGACGCGCATCGCAGTTTCACGGGCGGAGGAGCGTCCACCGCCGCGATAGTCGCGAAAACCGTACTTTTGTTCGTAGGTGTAGTCAGCGTGGCCCGGACGGAACACATCTTTGATGGCACCGTAGTCCTGAGAACGTTGGTCGGTGTTTTCAATCAGCAGACCAATACTGGTCCCGGTGGTACGGCCTTCAAAAACGCCTGAGAGAATTTTGACCTGGTCCGGCTCGCGACGCTGCGTGGTGTAGCGAGAGGTGCCCGGACGACGACGGTCAAGGTCGTGCTGTAAATCGGCTTCGGTGAGTTCGATGCCTGGCGGTACGCCGTCAACAATACAGCCCAGTGCCAGCCCGTGCGACTCACCAAAGGTGGTCACGCGGAATATTTGTCCAATACTGTTTCCTGCCATCACGGCTCCGATGTCGTTATTTGTGTGTGAGCGTTGTGAAACGGGCCGAAGCCCGCTGGATTAATCTTTGTAGATGCTGAAATGTTCGCGCGCGTCGAGCAGCTGCGCTTTGGTCAGCATAAAGACGCCGTCACCGCCGTTGTCGAACTCGAGCCAGGTGAACGGCACATCCGGGTACTGCTCTATCAGATGTACCATGCTGTTGCCCACTTCACAAATCAGAACGCCGTCGTCGGTCAGATAATCCGGTGCGCAGGCCAGAATGCGACGGGTCAGCTTCAGGCCGTCAGAACCCGATGCCAGGCCCAATTCTGGCTCGTGACGATATTCGTTCGGCAGATCGGACATATCTTCCGCATCCACGTACGGCGGGTTGGTTACGATCAGATCGTACTGCAGCGTCGGCAGGTCACGGAACAGATCGGAGCGGATAGGCGTAACATGGTGGATCAGCCCGTGTTCTTCAATGTTGTGCTCGGTTACCGCCAGTGCGTCGGTGGAGATGTCCACCGCGTCCACTTCCGCTTCCGGGAAGGCATAAGCGCAGGCAATGGCAATGCAGCCGCTGCCGGTACACATATCCAGAATGTGCTGCGGTTGACGGTTAATCAGCCCTTCGAAGTGGTTGTTGATCAGCTCACCAATCGGCGAGCGCGGCACCAGCACGCGTTCATCAACATAGAATTCGTGACCGCAGAACCAGGCTTTGTTGGTCAGATAGGCTACCGGAATACGCTCGTTCACGCGGCGGATCACACGCTCAACGATGCGGTGCTTTTCGCTGGAGGTCAGACGCGCGGTGCGCATGTCTTCCGGAATATCGAGCGGCAGGTAGAGAGAAGGCAGCACCAGTTGAACAGCTTCATCCCACGGGTTATCCGTGCCGTGTCCGTACCAGATATTGGCGGCGCTGAAGCGGCTAACCGACCAGCGCAACATGTCCTGTATGGTATGCAGCTCGTTTACTGCTTCATCGACAAAAATTTTATCCACTCTTTCCTCCAGGGCATGCTCGCATAATTTTCGGCGGCTAGTTTGCCATGAAGACGGCGATAAATCAGCAATGACGCGTACCGCTTGAGGTTAAAAAATGCGTTTAGTCGGGTACACTATCGGAAATACGAGATGAGAACGACGAATGAAAAAGAAAACATCGCTCAGCGAGGAGGATCAGGCGCTCTTCCGTCAGCTCATGACCGGGACGCGTCAAATCAAGCAGGACACGATTGTCCACCGGCCGATGCGCAAAAAAGTCAGCGAAGTACCGGTCAAAAGGCTATTGCAGGAGCAGGCGGATAATAGCCACTATTTT
Source organism: Enterobacter sp. T1-1 (assembly GCF_000710795.1). NCBI lineage: Bacteria > Pseudomonadati > Pseudomonadota > Gammaproteobacteria > Enterobacterales > Enterobacteriaceae > Enterobacter > Enterobacter sp. T1-1. Next base: position 100,478 of record NZ_JALW01000001.1, read on the forward strand.
TCCGATGAGTTTCAGCCGCTGCTTAACACGCAGGGTGCGGTCAAGTACGTTCGCGAAGATGTCAGCCACTTTGAGCTGAAAAAATTACGCCGGGGAGATTATTCACCCGAGCTGTTTCTCGATTTGCATGGTTTGACGCAGATGCAGGCGAAACAGGAGCTGGGGGCGTTGATTGCCGCCTGTCGCCGCGAACATGTGTTTTGTGCCTGCGTGATGCACGGTCACGGTAAACATGTTCTTAAGCAACAAACGCCGCTGTGGCTGGCTCAGCATCCACACGTGATGGCGTTTCATCAGGCGCCCAAAGAGTACGGCGGAGATGCCGCCTTGCTGGTGTTGATTGAAGTTGAAGAGTGGCAACCGCCAGAACTGCCCTGAGAACATGGCGGGAGGCATAGTGGCTCCCGCCTTATCGCACGTCACCTCAGATTGCTTTCGCCATCCGGAGATTGCATGGACTCATTTGCCAGTTGAAGACCCCTTTGCCGGTTTCGTCGAGGGTGACGTTGGCAATGGCGGAGGTTGTAAACATCGGTGGCGTCTCGCCCGGGCACAGTTCAGATACCAGATAGCCAACCAGTGGCAGGTGGGAAATGACCAGTGCAGAAGCGACACCTTCATTGCACAGCGCCTGCAGGTAGGCACTGACAAGGCCGACATCACCACACGGCGTGAGTTCAGGGAGAACATCCACGCTGGTCGGCAGGTTCATACACTCCCCTACCACATCCAGCGTCTGTTCAGCACGCAGGAACGGACTCACCAGAACGCGTTCAATGTCCACTTTTTGACCTTTAAGCCAGTTCGCCATCTGACGAGATTCGTCGCAGCCGCAGACGGTTAAAGGACGTACTGAGTCACTGGCGGCATCGAGTGCCGCGTCGCCGTGACGCATGATAAAAACTTGCATATTGCACCGCTTTTGTTAACCAGAATCACCGGCGTTAACTACCCGCGATTGATGCTTGAGGTAGAAAACCCGATGGCCGGGCATTGTGCCTGATCCATTCGGTGAATGAAACGCTGTTTTTTACCTCAATGGCGTAAGTATAGTCAATCTCTGTTTACAAAATCGCCAAATCAGATTCATTCACCGCCGGATTTACCCTTCTTTGACCTCAACTTACGAGGACAGTTTCCCTTGCTGGCCAAAATGTCTGGCCCCGTTCCGCCATCTGCAATAATTCGTCACAGGGTGTAAACCGGGGACCATACTGCGTGGCAAGACGTTGCAGAATCGCAACCACTTCACCCGCTCCGAGGGTGTCCATGTAACGGAACGGGCCGCCAAGGAACGGCGGGAAACCAATACCAAATACGGCGCCAATATCGCCATCGCGTGCGCTTTTAATCACCTGCTCGCCAAAACAGCGTGCGGCTTCATTAAGCATCATCATCACACAGCGTTCAGCACACTGAACGGCAGACAGTTTCGCCTGTCCGGTTGTTGGGATAAGCCCATAGACCGAAGGGTCGACCTGTTTCTTGCTTTTACGCCCTTTTGCACCGTAAAGATAGAAACCGCGTTCATTTTTTCTGCCTTTGCGATCGTCCTTCAAAATTGCAGAAACAATGTTTGCAGGCGGGCTAAAACGCTCGCCGTATGCGGCCTCCAGCACAGGTATAATTTTAGTGCCGGTGTCTATTCCTACCTCATCCAAAAGTTGGATGGGCCCAACGGGGAAACCAAACTTGACCAGCGCCTCGTCGACGTGTTCGATCTTCTCCCCTTCCACCAGCAGGCGCATCGCTTCGTTGATATACGGCGCCAGAATGCGGTTGACGTAGAAACCCGCTTTATCCGCCACGACGATCGGGGTTTTGCCCTGCTTTTTCGCCAGTTTCACTACCGTAGAGACAGTCTGCGGGCTGGTTGACGCGTGTGGAATAACCTCAACCAGCGGCATTTTTTCAACCGGACTAAAAAAGTGCAGGCCAATCACCTGCTCAGGACGCGCGGCTTTCGCTGCGATATCACCAATCGGTAATGAAGAGGTGTTCGAGGCGAAAATCGTGTGCGGCGCACAATGTTGCTCAACGTCCGCAACCATCTGCTGCTTAAGCGCCAGGTCTTCAAACACCGCTTCAATCACCAGATCGCGATGGGCAAAACCACGGTAGTCCGTAGTGCCGCTGATCATGGCCACGGTTTTATCCCGCTCGCTTGCCTTGATATGGCGGCGTTTAACCTTCCGATCAAGGTTCTGCCAGCTGTACTGCAGCGCGTGGTTGATCCCTTTCGGGTTGATGTCTTTGATACGTACGGGCAATTTGGCTTTGCTGGCTGTGACAAACGCAATACCACCGCCCATCAGTCCGCCCCCGAGGACGCCAACAGCATTGAGCGGCGCAGGTTCAGCGTCACTGCCCGGATCTTTTTTAACGTCAGTGCTGGCAAAGAAGATGCTGCGCAACGCCTGCGATTGCGGCGTCATCGCCAGTTCACCAAAGGCTTTTGCCTCTGCGGCATAACCGCTGCTGCTGCCCTGCGACAACCCGGTTTCAATCACCTCAAGAATGCGCTTCGCCGCCGGATAGTTGCCTTTGGTCTTTTGTTCGGTTTTCTTGCCCACCATGCTAAACAGCAGCGCCCGCCCCAGCGGCCCGGCCAGGACGCGCTCACGTACCGGCAGAACACGTCTTGCCTGACGTCCCTTCAGCGCCAGCTCTACGGCGGCTTCCAGCAAAATGGAATGCGGAACGACGTCATCAACCAGCCCCGCTTTCAGCGCCTGACGGGCGCGCAGCTGTTTGCCGGTTAAGATCATCTCCAGCGCTGTACTAACGCCAACCAGCCGCGGCAGACGCTGCGTTCCACCGGAGCCGGGAAGCAGCCCAAGCTGTACTTCCGGCAACCCAAGAACGGTTTTCGCGTCGTCAGTACAAATACGACTGTGACAGGCCAGCGCCAGCTCCAGCCCACCGCCCAGGCATGCACCGTGGATCGCGGCGATCGCCGGGATCGGCAGCGAATGGATCTCTGCCATCACCTGCTGCCCCTGGCGCGCCAGCTCTTCCGCCTCCTGCGCGCTTTGCGCCCGGGCGATCATGTTGATATCGGCCCCGGCAATAAAGTTGTCTGGCTTTGCCGAGATAAACACCAGGCCGCGAATCGCTTTGTTCTCGCGGATCTGCTTTAACATCTCGCGCACCTGAACGCCAAATTCCGCCTTCAGGGTATTCATCTTTTCGTCGGGGACATCAATGGTAATCACAGCCACGTTATCGAGGCGAACCGTCAGATTAAATGCAGATGCCATTGCCATTATTCAGCCTCCAGAACCATTGCTGCCCCAAGACCGCCCGCCGCGCAGGCGGTGACGAGGCCAAAACCGCCGCCACGGCGACGTAACTCATGTAATGTTTGGGTGATCATCCTTGCGCCCGTTGCCGCAAACGGATGACCGTAGGCGATAGAGCCGCCCAGTACGTTAAATTTGCTTTGGTCCACTTCTCCAGTGGCATGGGCGCGGCCAAGCACATCGCGAGCAAAACGTTCGCTGGCCAGTAGCTGGACGTTGGCCAGGGTTTGTGCGGCAAAGGCCTCGTGCATATCAATCAGCGTTAAATCAGCGAGGGTCAACCCTGCGCGATCCAGCGCCAGCGGCGTGGACCAGGCCGGGCCTAACAGCATGTCCTGCCAGACGTCGATCGCCGTGAACGCGTAGCTGCGCAGATAACCGAGCGGGGTAAGGCCCAGCTCTTTGGCTCGCGATTCGGTCATCAGGATCACCGCGGCAGCACCATCGGTCAGCGGAGTACTGTTGGCGGCCGTAACGGTGCCGTGTTTGCGGTCGAATGCCGGACGCAGTCTGGCATAGTCCGCCAGCGTCGAGGTGCCACGAATGTTGTTATCTTCCACCAGCGGTTCGCGGTAAGGCGGGATATACGCGGTCATCACCTCGTCGTTAAGTTTGCCTTCCGACCAGGCTTTCGCCGCCAGCTGATGGGAACGGTGAGCCAGCGCATCCTGCTGCTCCCGGGTAATGCCGTAGGTTTTGGCCATCTGCTCGGCGGTGTCGCCCATGCGCAGGCCGGTGGAGTATTCAGCCACCGCAGGTGGAACCGGCATCAGGTCACGAAGGCGTAAACGCGAGAAGAGTTTAAGTTTTTGCCCGGCGGTGCGCGCTTTATTTGCATCCACCAGAATGCGGGCCAGCTTTTTACTGACCCCTATCGGCAGCACGGAGGATGAGTCTGCCCCGCCGGCGATCCCGGCGCGGATGGTGCCCGCCATCAGGCTTTCGGCCACGTTTGCCACTGCCTGAAAGCTGGTTGCACACGCACGGCTGACGCTGTAAGCATCCGTATGCACGTTCATTCCGGTGCCAAGGACAATTTCTCGTGCAATGTTCGGGGCTTCTGGCATCTGAACAACCTGGCCAAAAACCAGCTGCTCAATGACGTCAGGCGGTATTTCGCTGCGAGCCAGCATCTCCCCCACCACCATTTTCCCCAGGTCAACGGCCGGTATGCCGTGAAACGCTGTCGCCTGACGCGCAAACGGCGTACGCAATCCACTGACAATGGCAATGCGGTCACCTTGTCGGGTGATAAGCGGTAATGCCTGACTCATAACATTCCCCTGTAAAAATTTTGCAAACATAAAGTGGTCTGACCTGATAAATAGTCTTAACCATTTTTTTACATTCAGCCAATTGGGGAAACGAAAAAATGCGAACTAAAACACAGAGAAGAAAAAAGAAAATGCCCCGAGGTAAAAACAAAACGGTAACCCAGAGGTTACCGTTTTGAGTGTTTGCACCCTCACCCGTAGGAGAGGGCATCAGGCCGCGGAGATTAACGCAGACCGAGTTGGAAAATCAGCGTTTCAGCTTCGCAGGCGAAGACAAAGTCGATATCCAGCTTCACGCCGCCGTCCACTTCCGTGAAGGTGGACTTGATTTCACACGGATCGGATTCTACGTCGCGCGCGCGCTTGCTCAGCGCCGCCAGGGTTTCTTCCGCTTCGGCACGGTTGGTGAACACGCGGCTGTAAGAGGCGGTGCAATCGGAGTTGTCCATGATGGTACCAACATCCATACAGCAGCAAACCGGGGTTTCATCAGCACTGCATTTACTCATATCTCAATTTCCTCTGTATTCGCGCAGGACGCGAGACAAACACGATGCTGATATTTTACGCCCCGATGCAGACGCTCTCCAGCCGTTAATGGCGCAAAACGGGATAAGTGACCAATATCACACTAAAAAATGATCTAAAACAAAATTCGCCCTTTTGGGTGAGTCGGGATGGTCACATTTTTGCCAACCAGATCTCGTTTCAAGAAACATGTTTGAAAATATTAATAAACAAACTTGCAACATTCTAGCTGGTCAGACCTATACTCTGGCCACTGGTCTGATTTGTATGTCATACCTCAGACCCTACACTTCGCGCTCCTGTTACGGTATGTAACAATTATTGAATAAAAATAACTCAATGAGGTTATGGTCATGAGCCAGAAAACCCTGTTCAACAAGACTGCGCTGGCAGTCGCAGTGGCAATCGTCTCTACGTCCGCCTGGTCAGCGGGCTTCCAGTTAAACGAATTTTCTTCCTCTGGCCTTGGCCGTGCGTATTCCGGGGAAGGTGCAATTGCTGATGATGCAGGTAACGCCAGTCGTAACCCTGCGCTGATCATGATGTTTGATCGCCCAACGTTCTCAGCGGGCGCCATCTTTGTTGATCCGGGTGTGGATATTACGGGCCGTTCCCCAAGCGGAGCCAGCCTGAATTCCGATAACATCGCGCCAACGGCATGGGTGCCAAACCTGCACTTCGTCGCGCCAATCAACGACCAGTTTGGCTGGGGTGCATCCGTAACCTCTAACTATGGTTTAGCGACCGAGTTTAATAACGACTACGCAGCAGGAGCCTATGGCGGTAAAACCGACCTTGAGACTCTGAACCTGAACCTGAGCGGTGCTTACCGTCTGAACAGTAACTGGAGCTTCGGCGTTGGCTTTGATGCCGTTTACGCTAAAGCGAAAATCGAACGTTACGCGGGCGATCTCGGCAAAATCGTTGCGGGCTCCGGCGCACTGCCGCCGCCTCTGGCACAACAGGTTGCAGGGATCCCGGCAGACACCCAGATCGCCTATCTGAAGGGTGACGAGTGGGGCTTTGGCTGGAACGCCGGTATCCTTTATGAACTCGATAAAAACAACCGTTACGGTTTCACCTACCGTTCCGAAGTGAAAATCGACTTTGACGGCGACTACAAGAGCAGCCTGCCTTCTGCTTATAACCAGATCCTCGGCACCTTCGGCCTGCCAATGGGCACCGATGGCCGTACCACTGGCGGTTCTCTGAGCCTGCACTTACCGGAAATGTGGGAATTGTCCGGTTATAACCGCGTGGCACCACAGTGGGCGATTCACTATAGCCTGACCTACACCAGCTGGAGCCAGTTCCAGGAGCTGAAAGCGACCAACAGCAAAGGCGACACGCTGTTCTATAAAGATGAAAGCTTCCGTGATGCCTACCGCATCGCGCTGGGTACCACCTACTATATGGATGACAACTGGACGTTCCGTACCGGTATTGCCTTCGATGATAGCCCGGTTCCGGCTGACAAACGTTCTATCTCCATTCCGGATCAGGACCGCTTCTGGCTGAGCGCCGGTGCGACCTATGCATTCAACAAAGATGCCTCTGTCGATGCAGGTGTTTCGTATATGCACGGTCAAAAAGTCAGCTTCAAGGAAGGTCCGTATGAGTTCTCTTCCGAAGGTAAAGCCTGGCTGTATGGCCTGAACTTCAACTACGCGTTCTAATTCGCGCAGGGATCAAAAAAGGTGAGCATCGCTCACCTTTTTTATTTATTCCGAATCGATATCTTTTAATTCGTTCTCGATTGCCTTCGCGTTTGGATTCTCTTCCGGCTTCAGCTTGCCACCATTGGCAATAAAGTCATGATTCTGGAAGTAAGCTTCACGCACCATGATGTATGGATCGGAAGACTGACGCAGCAGACCGTCGGAATCGAGCAGTTGCGCACGTGTTTCAATCCCTTCTACCGTCCATTTACCAATCGACAGCGGCCAGGTCAGCCACGAAAGAACCGGATACAGCGTATCCACCATATCACCGCCATCATCACGCACGGTGAAGCTGCCATAGAACGGCAGATGAACGTACGGGCCGTAACCGACGCCATAATGACCCAGCGTACTCCCGAAGCGGTGCGGCTGTTCACGCTGCAGTTTCGGGTTCGCCATGCCGGCGACATCGATAAAGCCCCCCATCCCCAGCAGGGAGTTCAGGAAGAAGCGAGTAAAGTGCACCATCCCCTGATACGGATCGCCTTGCAGGAAGTAGTTGACCATCACCGCTGGCTCTTCAAGGTTACTGGTGAAATTGCTCAACCCGTTACGCGCAGGCTGGGGAACATAATCACGCCATGCAACCGCCACCGGGCGAACCACATACGGATCCAGCACGTTATAGTTGAAGCTATACATTGAGCGGTTAAATCCTTCGAGAGGATCGGAGCGTCCCGTTTGCTCCCCGGAGCTGGCGCAGCCCACAAGCATCGTCGCGCCCAGCGCAAGCGCCGACAGCCGAAGTTTCATAAAATTCTCCCTGTTCAGTATGGCTATCGTTGATTGCCATCCGTAACGGAGCATTTGATGCTCCGTCTGTAAACGTGCAAGTGATTGTATCAGCACGTTTACCGATGTCTATGAGCACAATTACGGGTAGTAACCACCGTCACTCTGATCTCAGCATAGCCTGTCTTTTAGAATTCGTTTCGCTGGCAATTTTATAATGGCTTTGAATGAGATGTCTCACCTTTGTTGCCATAACCCTCACTTTAAGAGCATCCCCACGGGCATTTTGTTAAAAGCCGCTACGCTTAAAAGAAAGAACACCCAACTGGAGCGGTTATGAAAGACGTGGGCGAAGAGAAAATTGGCGAGAGCAATGAAGAACTTGAAATTGAGAGCGAGGAAAAAGAGCGCGGTGAAAAGATAGAGATTGATGAAGATCGCCTTCCCTCCCGTGCTATGGCGATCCATGAACATATCCGTCAGGATGGGGAAAAGGAGATGGAGCGCGATGCCATGGCCCTGCTGTGGTCCGCTATCGCGGCAGGCCTCTCGATGGGGGCATCGCTACTTGCGAAGGGCATTTTCCATGTGCAGCTTGAAGGTGTACCCGGTGGCTTTTTGCTGGAGAATCTGGGCTACACCTTCGGCTTTATCATCGTCATTATGGCCCGCCAGCAGCTTTTTACTGAAAACACCGTTACCGCCGTTCTGCCTGTCATGCAAAACCCGACTCTGGGTAACTTTGGCTTACTGATGCGTCTGTGGAGCGTGGTCCTGCTGGGCAACCTTATCGGCACAGGTATCGCCGCCTGGGCGTTTGAATATATGCCGATATTTGATGAACCCACCCGGGATGCGTTTGTGAAAATCGGTATGGATGTGATGAAAAACACGCCCGTGGAGATGTTCTCTAACGCCATTATCTCTGGCTGGATTATCGCGACAATGGTCTGGATGTTCCCTTCCGCAGGCAGCGCCAAAATTGTGGTAATCATATTAATGACGTGGCTGATTGCGCTGGCCGACACCACCCATATCGTGGTGGGTACTGTAGAAATCCTCTATCTGGTGTTTAACGGCACGCTTCACTGGACCGATTTCTTCTGGCCATTTGCACTGCCCACGCTTGCGGGCAACATCTGCGGCGGAACCTTTATTTTTGCGCTGTTGAGTCATGCCCAGATCCGTAACGACATGTCTAATAAGCGTAAAGCCGAGATGAAAGCGCAGGAAAATGATGAAAAGTCGGCAAATAAATCGGCCTGAATGGTGACTCTTTGAGCAGTCGGGCGGCAATGCGCTTAACGCAAAGTGTAAATAACGGTATACTCGTGCCGCCTCGTCCCCTTAGTTAAATGGATATAACGAGCCCCTCCTAAGGGCTAGTTGCAGGTTCGATTCCTGCAGGGGACACTTTGATAGTAAACATCACTGCGCTTTCCATAACTCCACGCAGTTTCGCCCCCGTCGTTTTGCCCCATACAACGCCTCATCCGCAGCCTGAATCAGACGTTCGTAGTCAGGATGACCATTAAACATGGCCGCCCCAATCGAAAGCGACAACGGTATCGGCTCGCCAGTCGGGGAATGAACCTTAATTTTTTCCACGCGTCGGCGGATCCGCTCGGCAATGCGCAGGGTATCGGCTTCGGTGATTTCCGTTAGCACAATCAAAAACTCATCTCCGCCGTAGCGGAAGACATAGTCACAGGTGCGAACGTTGTCATAAAACGCCCCGGCAACCTTTCTTAATATTTCATCTCCCGTGTTGTGCCCCCAGGTATCGTTGATTTGCTTGAACTTATCGACATCAATAAGCAACACCGACAGCGGCGTACCAGAACGACTTGCCTGGGTAATTTCACGTTTAAAAATGGTTGGCAGGAAGCGACGGTTGAGCAGACGCGTGAGCACATCCACGCCCACCTCGTGCCGGGCTACCTCATCAAACAGCTCATGCAGCAGGGTCACGATTTGCGAGAAGGTCGTTCGCGTCAGCCGCAAAAATTGCACCTGCCGCAGCCTGTCGTGAAGGGCATCGTCTGTCTGACGAACGTCATGAAAAGCCGCGTCGAACTCCTGGATGAGACGAGAGATATGCCCTGCTTCGGCAATACCACTGAAGTAGTGACGTCCCTTATGACTGAACCACAGCCCAAAGTCGGACTGCCCGAGCGGCCGGCTATTGTCGATGCTGGAGTCCAGCATCACTTTATAGAGCAGCGACAGTTCCCACGTCAGTAATGCGGCGGTCTGCCGCTCCTTCTCGACTTCCGCATTTTCCATCAGCGAGAAGATTCGATAGTTCTCGTCCTCTTTTGCCGCATTGTTCTCGCTGAAGACATAGGCGCGCGACATCACCTCCATTGCCAGATCAATGCTGTTAATGGCGTAGTGATAGATGCTTAACTTGGTCTCAGAAGGGTGTGGTGTGGCATTAATAAGGGGTAACAACAGCTTTTTCAGGATCCGAAAACCCATCTCAACCAGGTCGACTGATATACCTATTCGGGCGTGAACATCGGCGGCGCGCTGCTGAGCCCGCATCTGTTCATCAACCTGTTCAACCCGGCAGGAGAGAACATCAACAAGCCAACGGCGCAGCGCTTCCTGCAGCTGCCTTTCAACCTGCTCAGTGGTCAGAAACTCCGCTGCATGAGGGTCGGCCAGGACCACACGATAAAACTCCGTAATCAGACCAGAAGCATGATCGCTGGCCAGTTGCGCAGTAAGTTGATGAACGAGGGGATCCGTTTCATTGATTAACTGAATCCACTCATCCCTTACGGTTTGTAAATAGGTTTCCATTTACACCCTCCAGGGGAGATCGTTAGCTTGTCCGACGGGAATGAGCGCACGGATTCACCGTCTGGCATGCGTGATAATCAACAACAGCAACAAAATCAACACCCTTTCCAGGTGCCGCTTTTTTAATCAAAAACGAGTAATAGCACATATCGTATAACGGTGCTACATTACGCCGCCCACCCAACGTCAGCAGTGGTCAGGCAACGCCGTAAAGATCGGTAAAGCCTGCAACCATGACCTTGTCCAACGGTCTAATTGGCACGTGGTATCGCTTTATGCGTTACTTTCAAAGGCTTTACATAGGTTCACTATTTTGTCTCAATCCCACTTCAAACGTGCGTTTTTACACCCGCGTTACTGGTTTACATGGTTTGGTCTTGGCGTACTCTGGCTTCTGGTTCAACTTCCTTATCCTGTGATCCGCGTACTGGGCTCCAGGCTCGGCAGCGTGTCCCGCCACTTCCTCAAACGTCGTGAATCTATTGCCCGTAAAAATCTCGAACTGTGCTTTCCCCAGTATAATGCGCAGCAGCGCGAAACACTGATTGCTGAGAACTTTAAATCTATCGGCATGGCGTTGCTTGAAACCGGCATGGCCTGGTTCTGGCCTGATGAGCGCGTCCGCAAATGGTTTGACGTTGAAGGTCTCGAAAACCTGAAACGCGCGCAAATGCAAAACCGTGGCGTGATGGTGGTTGGTGTCCACTTTATGTCGCTGGAGCTGGGCGGCCGAGTAATGGGGCTTTGTCAGCCGATGATGGCCACCTACCGCCCGCACAACAGTCCGCTGATGGAGTGGGTACAAACCCGTGGTCGCATGCGTTCCAATAAGGCGATGATCAGCCGTAACAATCTGCGCGGTATGGTCGGCGCCCTGAAGAAAGGCGAAGCCGTCTGGTTTGCACCCGATCAGGATTACGGACGTAAAGGCAGCAGTTTTGCGCCCTTCTTTGCGGTTAAAAATGTCGCCACCACCAACGGCACGTTCGTGATTTCGCGTCTGTCAGGCGCCGCAATGCTGACCGTGACAATGGTAAGAAAGGTTGATAAATCTGGCTATCGTCTGCACATCTCACCAGAGATGGCAAACTATCCGGAAAATGAATGCGAAGCCGCAGCGTTCATCAATAAAGTTATCGAGACCGAAATTATGCGCGCGCCGGAGCAGTATCTGTGGATGCATCGCCGTTTCAAAACGCGGCCGCATGGCGAAGCGTCTCTCTATATTTAATGTGGAGAAAGGTTAGTTTTGCTAAGAAACTAACCTTTTCAATCACCTGTAATCACCCTGAGTAATTGTCTTTTCTTGCCGTCGCTCAACGTGGATTTATTGCGCTCTGAAATCAAACTGTCGCCGTTCCACGACACCCGTAAGTTACGGAAAGTATTTAAAAAAATGCCTCTTGTCACCCCTCATTTTTAGGCGTACATTAGCGCCGTCTGGCAACAGGAAAGCACAGAATTCTGAGCTGGAGTTTGCATCGTAACGGGATAATTCTCATTTCCGTCTCGGGCAAATGTCAGTTCTCTATAATCAGGTGGACTCTGTTTTTAAGTGCGTACCAGAAGATACGCGGAGCGATGAAACGTGAAATATTTCTTTATGGGCATTTCGGTGATTGTTTTAGTGTGGGCCGGAACCTTCGCCCTGATGATCTAGCGAAGAACATGCAGTCAAAAAAACAGGAGCCGTTGGCTCCTGTTTTTTTATGTTATTAAGATTCGTGCTGTTCAACGGCACTCTTTGATGCGAGAAGCCCGTCGGCGCGGAACATACTCTTAATGCCCCTCACCGCCTGACGAATACGGTCGCTGTTTTCAATCAGCGCGAACCGTACATGGGTATCGCCATAATCACCGAAGCCAATGCCCGGCGAGACGCAGACTTTCGCGTCCTGCAACAGCTTTTTGGCAAACTCCAGTGACCCCATCGCCGCGTAAGGCTCAGGGATTTTTGCCCAGACATACATTGACGCTTTCGGCATTTCCACCATCCAGCCAGCCTCATGCAGCCCTTTCACCAGCACATCGCGACGGCGTTTATACTGGGCGGCAATATCATGAACACACTGCTGATCGCCTTCCAGCGCGGCGATAGCGGCCACCTGCAGTGGGGTAAAGGTGCCGTAATCGTGGTAACTCTTAATACGCGCCAGTGCACTCACCAGCGTTTTGTTACCCACCATAAAGCCAATACGCCACCCCGCCATGTTGTAGCTTTTCGACAGGGTAAAGAATTCCACCGCCACATCACGTGCGCCCGGAACCTGCATAATGGAAGGCGCTTTCCAGCCGTCGTACACAATATCGGCGTAGGCTAAGTCGTGTACCACCAGCACATCGTAACGCTTCGCCAGTGCGACGACTTTCTCAAAGAAGTCGAGTTCTACGCACTGCGCCGTAGGGTTAGACGGGAAGCCGAGGATCATCATCTTCGGTTTCGGATAGCTTTCACGAATCGCACGTTCCAGCTCGTTAAAGAAATCGACCCCTTCCACCAGCGGCACAGAGCGAACCTGCGCGCCGGCAATCACCGCGCCGTAAATATGGATGGGATAGCTTGGATTAGGCACCAGCACCGTATCACCATGATCCAGCGTAGCCAGCATCAGGTGCGCCAGCCCCTCTTTCGAGCCAATGGTGACAATGGCTTCACTTTCCGGATCGATGTCAACCTGATAGCGATCCTGGTACCAGCGAGAGATCGCGCGACGTAATCGAGGAATGCCGCGAGAGGTGGAGTAACCGTGCGTATCCGGGCGCTGGGCGACCGTGCAGAGCTTCTCAACAATATGCGCAGGCGTTGGGCCGTCAGGGTTACCCATGCTGAAATCGATAATATCTTCGCCGCGACGACGCGCAGCCATCTTCAGTTCAGCAGTGATATTGAAAACATAAGGGGGGAGACGATCGATACGCGTAAAACGGCGTTCAGGACTGAATTCAGCCATAGATTCCTCAGATTAACGTTAGCGCCCGGACCGTCCGAGCGACGCTGCCACCGATGTGGCGTGTTTAGAAAATAACCTGAAAAAAAACATGCTGTCGAGGGGTTAAGCAAAAAAAAGATGTCGCGTTAAAAACGGGAACCTTCAGATACCGAAAGCGGAAGCGTCCCTGCTTATTGTGCAATTTTAACACCCAGTCTTTAACATGATGATATCAAAACTGTTACCTTGTCGTTCTCCAGGAGTAAAAAAACTGGCATCTTCAGGAAGCCACTCTCAATCCCCTTTGAAGATTATGGTTTTTCCTCATTTGATAAACACGACGGATAGCTGGTCAACAGGCGTCAGGTTTTTTATCATTGGGCTTTCCTCTTTTCGCTGGTCGACTCGTGCACGAAATATTCGATATGCTGCTGGCGGTTTTTGACCGTGCGGCATTAATGCTGATTTGCCTGTTTTTCCTCATTCGTATTCGCCTGTTCCGCGAGCTTTTGCACAAGTCCGCCCACTCGGCAAAAGAGCTGCTGGCCGTTACCGCCATCTTTTCACTGTTCGCCCTGTTCAGCACCTGGTCCGGGGTACCGGTAGAAGGGTCGCTGGTCAACGTGCGTGTTATCGCCGTGATGTCCGGTGGGATCTTGTTTGGCCCCTGGGTGGGCATTATTACGGGTCTCATTGCCGGGACACATCGTTACCTGATAGATATCGGCGGCGTGACGGCGGTGCCGTGTTTTATCACCAGCATCATCGCCGGCGTCCTTTCCGGCTGGATTAACCGCAAAATCCCGAAAAAGCAGCACTGGCGCGCCGGGATCATCGCGGGCATGCTGTGCGAAACGCTGACCATGGTTCTGGTGGTCGTCTGGGCTCCCACCATTGCGCTGGGGCTGGATATTGTCTCTAAAATCGGCATTCCGATGATCCTCGGCAGCGTCTGTATCGGTTTTATTGTGCTGCTGGTGCAAAGCGTTGAAGGGGAAAAAGAGGCCAGCGCCGCACGTCAGGCCAAGCTGGCGCTGGATATCGCCAACAAAACGCTGCCGCTCTTCCGCCATGTTAACGCTGAATCCTTACGTCAGGTCTGCGATATCATCCGTCGCGATATTCATGCCGATGCCGTGGCCATTACCAATATCGACCACGTCCTGGCCTATGTTGGCGTGGGTGAGCATAACTATCAGGACAGCGATGACACCATCAGCCCCACCACCAGGCAGGCGATCAATTACGGTAAAATCATCATTAAAAACAATGATGAAGCCCACAGAACCCCAGAAATTCACTCCATGCTGGTGATCCCGCTGTGGGAGAAAGGCGTGGTGACGGGAACCCTGAAAATTTACTACTGCCACGCGCACCAGATCACCTCCTCCCTGCAGGAGATGGCCATCGGGCTGTCGCAGATTATTTCTACCCAGCTGGAGGTCTCCCGCGCGGAACAGCTGCGCGAGATGGCAAATAAGGCAGAGCTGCGCGCGCTGCAGAGTAAAATTAATCCTCATTTTCTGTTTAACGCGCTGAATGCGATCTCCTCGTCCATTCGACTTAATCCGGATACCGCACGTCAGCTGATTTTCAATCTGTCACGCTACCTGCGCTACAACATTGAGCTAAAAGATGACGAGCAGATCGACATTAAAAAAGAGCTTTATCAGATCAAGGATTACATTGCGATTGAGCAGGCGCGCTTTGGTGACAAACTCACGGTCATTTACGATATTGATGAAGAGGTCAACTGTGTGATCCCAAGCCTGCTGATCCAGCCGCTGGTTGAGAACGCTATTGTCCACGGGATTCAGCCGTGTAAAGGGAAAGGGGTGGTGACCATCAGCGTGACCGAAAGCGGCAACCGCGTGCGAATTGCCGTGCGCGATACCGGCCACGGAATTGATCCTAAAGTCATTGAGCGCGTAGAGGCCAACGAGATGCCGGGGAATAAGATTGGGCTGCTGAATGTCCACCACCGGGTCAAACTGCTGTACGGCGACGGGCTGCATATTCAGCGCCTTGAACCGGGCACCGAGATCGCCTTTTATATTCCGAATGAACGCTCTCCCGTTCATGCGTCTACATCCCTGTTGCCTTAGGCCGGAGTAACCCGTGAAAGTGATCATTGTAGAAGATGAGTTTCTGGCTCAACAGGAGCTGAGCTGGCTCATCAAAACGCACAGTCAGATGGAGATCGTGGGCACGTTTGACGATGGTCTGGACGTGCTGAAGTTTTTGCAGCATAACCGCGTTGATGCCATTTTTCTTGATATCAACATTCCGTCGCTGGATGGCGTATTACTGGCGCAAAACATCAATCAGTTTGCCCATAAGCCGTTTATTGTCTTCGTCACCGCCTGGAAGGAGCACGCGGTTGAAGCCTTCGAGCTGGAGGCGTTTGACTATATCCTTAAGCCTTACCAGGAGTCGCGCATCGTCACCATGCTGCAAAAGCTGGAGGCCGCGTGGCAACAGCAGAACGCCCCTGTCACCGCAAGCCCCGCAGTACGTGAGAATGACACGATTAACCTGGTGAAGGATGAACGTATCATCGTGACGCCGGTTAACGATATCTACTATGCCGAAGCCCATGAAAAGATGACGTTTGTTTATACGCGGCGGGAATCGTACGTGATGGCGATGAACATTACCGAGTTTTGCAGCAAGCTGCCGACAGCGCATTTCTTCCGCTGTCACCGCTCGTTTTGTGTGAATTTAAACAAGATCCGCGAGATCGAGCCGTGGTTTAACAATACCTACATTTTGCGCCTGAAGGATCTTGATTTTCAGGTGCCAGTGAGCCGCAGCAAGGTCAAAGAGTTCCGCCAGTTAATGCACCTGTAAATCCCCTCTCCCGCAAGAGAGGGGCTGGGTTTTAGAGGATCTGGCCGAGCACCTGACGCAGGTGGGCGCCCGAGCCAAGTAAACCCGGGTTGTCGTGCACAATCAGGTAAACAGGAATGTCCTGCACGTAGCTTTTAAAACGTCCTTTGTCTTCGAACCCGCCGCGGAAGCCTGACGCTTTGAAGAACTCCAGGAAGCGCGGCACAATGCCACCGGCAATGTAAACGCCACCGAAGGTGCCGAGCGTAAGCGCCAGGTTGCCACCAAAACGCCCCATGATCACGCAGAACAGCGACAGTGCGCGACGGCAGTCGATGCAGCTGTCTGCCAGTGCGCGCTCGGTCACGTCTTTCGGCTGCAGATTTTCCGGCAGACGGCCGTCAGACTTCACAATCGCACGATACAGGTTTACCAGCCCCGGGCCGGAAAGCACGCGCTCAGCCGACACGTGGCCGATCTCAGCGCGTAGCTCTTCCAGAATAATGCCCTCTTCTTCGCTGTTCGGCGCAAAATCCACGTGGCCACCTTCACCCGGCAGACTCACCCAGCGCTTATCAACATGAACCAGATGCGAAACGCCCAGCCCTGTACCGGCACCGTATACGGCAATCGGCTTGCCTTCTACCGGGGCAGTACCGCCAAACTGAGTCAGGTGCTCTGGCTTCAGCATCGGGATGGCCATCGACACCGCAGTAAAGTCGTTGATGATTTCCAGATGTGCAAAGCCGAGGTTCTTTTTCATCTCGGCGATGGAAAATGCCCAGCTATGGTTGGTCATCGCGACCCAGTCGCCGGTAATCGGGCAGGCAATCGCGATACAGCCATCGTCAACGCTGACCTTGTGCTCTTCCAGATAGACGCGTACAACGGCCTCAAGGCTGGGATAATCCAGTCCTGAATAGGTTTTCGCCTGGGAAATTTCACCGCTACTTACATCGCATAATGCCAGGCGCGCGTTAGTGCCGCCCACATCTCCTACCAAAGCATACTTTGTCATTCTTCTACTGCTCCGCTAAAGTCAGAATAAATCTTTGGAACACTGTAAATTCAAGGCGTGATAACAACAACGACCGGAAGGTGAATGCCCCGGGATTATCGATCTTCGTCACAGAATAACTTTACCGTTTCAGCACCTTTTGCACTATTGCCACAATGCTGATTGTGCAAAGTAACGTAATACCTTTTTGTACAAGGAAATTATCATGCTCCACCCGCGAGCCAGAACCATGCTATTGCTGGCAATCCCGGCCTTAATTATTGGTATTGTCTCAAGCCTGGTGCTTATCGTCGTGATGAAAGTCGCCTCGGTGCTGCAAACGATGTTATGGACGGCGCTTCCGGCTCAGGTGGGTATCAGCGTTGATTCGCCGGCATGGATCATAATGATGCTGACCCTGACGGGGGTTGCGGTGGGTCTGGTGATCCGCTTTAGCCCAGGGCACGCCGGGCCTGATCCGGCGCTGGAACCGCTGATTGGTGCCCCGGTCGCTCCTGCAGCGCTACCAGGGCTCATTATCGCGTTGATTATCGGTCTGGCGGGCGGCGTTAGCCTGGGGCCGGAACACCCGATCATGGCGGTCAACATCGGTCTGGCGGTGTATCTCGGTTCACGCATTTTACCCCGCGTCGGGGCCCTGGACTGGACGATTCTGGCATCGGCTGGCACCATTGGCGCGCTCTTCGGCACGCCGGTCGCGGCCGCGCTGATTTTCTCGCAGACGCTCTCCAGCAATAACGACGTGCCGCTCTGGGATAAACTCTTTGCGCCACTGATGGCCGCCGCGGCCGGTGCGCTCACCACCAGTCTGTTTTTCAATCCACACTTCTCGCTCTCCCTTCCCCACTACGGCCAGATGCAGATAGCCGATATATTCAGCGGTGCGGTTGTGGTCGCTATTGCCATTGCGCTGGGGATGATCGCCGTATGGTGTCTGCCGCGTCTGCACCGGCTGGTGCATAAGCTCAAACATCCGGTGCTTATCCTCGGGGTCGGCGGATTGATCCTCGGCATTTTAGGGGCCATCGGCGGTAAGGTAACGCTGTTTAAAGGTCTGGATGAGATGCAACAGCTGGCTTTCAGTCAGGTGTTTAGCGTGTCCGATTATCTGCTGTTTGCGCTCATAAAGCTGGCTGCGCTGGTGGTGGCGGCAGCGTGCGGTTTCCGTGGCGGACGGATCTTCCCGGCGGTCTTTGTTGGCGTCGCGTTGGGGCTGATGCTGCATGAACATGTGGATGCGGTTCCGGCGGCGATTACCGTCTCTTGCTCTATTCTGGGGCTGGTATTGGTGGTGACGCGTGATGCCTGGCTGAGCCTGTTTATGGCCGCGGTGGTGGTTCCGGATACTACTCTCATCCCGTTACTTTGCATCGTGATGTTGCCCGCCTGGCTCCTGCTGGCGGGCAAACCGATGATGATGGCCTGGCGTAACGACAAGTGATCAGGCGTTGTTACGCGCTTCCAGCGCTTTGGTAATCGCCCCTAACAGCGGCGGGATATCCGCTTTGGGTAGCATCACTTCAATCAGTGATAGCCGCTCGTGGTGTGCCACTTTTTCGAGCACCTCCGCCAGCTGTTCCGCTTCACTGACCCGCCAGCACTGTGCCTGAGGATCCAGGCTCAGTGCCTGCGGAATTTGCGTCCAGTTCCATAAGGCAATGTCGTTATAGCGCTGTTCCGGTCCATGAATGGCCCTTTCTACGGTGTACCCTTCATTGTTGAGCACCAGGATAATGGGGTGCTGTTTATCACGCAGCATCGAGCCCAGTTCCTGAATGGTCAACTGCGCGGCGCCATCCCCCGTGAGCACAATGACGCGCCGGTCTGGACAGGCGGTTTGGGCACCATACGCCGCGGCCAGGGTGTAGCCAATGGAGCCCCACAGCGGCTGGACGATAAAATTCACATCTGCCGGCAGACGCAAATCGATCGCACCAAAGGCTGACGTCCCCTGGTCGGCAAGAATAATGTCACCCGGGCGAATAAAGGTTTGCAGGGTGCTCCAGAAATTCTCCTGAGTGAGCGAGCCCTCGGATTGCGGGAAGGCGATACCGCTGTGAGAGACTGGCACCAGGGTATCGTGGACATACTGTTTGCAGAGAGCCACCAGCGTCTCGATCGCGTCAGACATAGGGATACCGGTAAACCAGACATCCCCCACCCGTGCGGCATGGGGCTGCACTTCTATCGTTTGCGCCTGCGTCAGCTGATGGGTAAACCCCGCCGTCAGGGTATCAGTAAAACGCGTGCCAATGCACAGTACCGTATCCGCCCCTTCGATGGCCTCTTTTACCGCCCCGACGCTTGCAGAACCACTGTACGTGCCATAAAAACCGGGCTGGCGTTCGTCAAAAATGCCCTTGCCCATCAGCATGGTGGCGTGGGCAATGGGCACCTCTTTCACCCATTTCTGCAGGGCATGTTTCATGCCGTGGCGCAGGACCAGGAAATCGGCCAACAGCGCGGTACGCTTGCTTGTTTTCAGCCTGCTCTCGGCGGCGTCTCGGAACGCTTTCAGGCAGGCGTTATCGGCATGCGCTGTCTTTAACGTGAGAGCGTTTACAGGCGGCGTGGCTGATTTTTTAGCCACATCAGCAGGCAGCATCAGGTAGCCTGGACGTCGCTCCCGCAGCATGGTTGTTAACACTCTGTCGATTTCGTAGCAGGCATTTTGTTCGGTCAGGATCGCCTGCGCGACCGTGATCGGTTCACTCATATGGTAGAAGTGGCGGAACTCACCATCACCCAGCGTGTGGTGCAGCAGCTCTCCTTTTTGCTGTGAGGCCGTGCCCGGTGCCCCCACAATGTGTAACACCGGAACATGCTCGGCAAAGCTGCCGGCCATGCCGTTCATGGCACTTAATTCCCCTACGCCAAATGTTGTCAGCAGCGCGGCAAAGCCCTTACATCGGGCATATCCGTCAGCGGCATAAGATGCGTTTAGCTCATTGGCACAGCCCACCCAACAGATATCCGGGCTGTCGATGACATGATCGAGAAACTGCAGGTTATAGTCGCCCGGCACGCCAAACAGATGATCGGCACCACAATCTGTAAGACGGTCCAGCAGGTAATCGGCGACGCAGTACGGGGTTCGCATAACAGGTGTCCTTCTGACGTTGACCTCACTTTGAGTATTAAATAAGCGTGATGGCTGTCCAGAAATGGCAGAAAGAAGAGTATGGAAAGAATGCTTTACAAAAAAGGCTGCGCTATGCTCTGTTTTTTCGCATCAGTGTAAACGCATACACTGTTCTTACTTTTTAGCGCCAGAGGTCATGAGAATGCACTATCAGCCAGATAAAAACCGTTATCAGACAATGCTGTATCGTCGCTGTGGGCAAAGTGGCGTTAAATTACCCGCCGTCTCTCTTGGGCTCTGGCACAACTTCGGTGACGCCACGCTTATCGAAAACAGCCGTCAACTTTTACAGCGCGCGTTTGATCTTGGTATAACACACTTCGACCTTGCCAATAACTATGGTCCGCCTCCCGGTTCCGCAGAGCGCAATTTCGGCCGCATTTTTCAGGAAGATTTTCTGCCGTGGCGCGATGAGCTGATCATCTCGACGAAAGCGGGCTATACCATGTGGGACGGCCCTTACGGTGACTGGGGATCGCGCAAATATCTCATCGCAAGCCTGAATCAAAGTCTGAAACGTATGGGGCTGGAGTATGTTGATATCTTCTACCACCACCGTCCAGACCCGGAAACGCCGCTGCAGGAGACAATGAAAGCGCTTGACCATCTGGTGCGTCAGGGGAAAGCCCTGTATGTCGGTTTGTCCAATTACCCGGCCGAGCTTGCACGGCAGGCTATCGACATACTTCATGACCTCGGCACGCCGTGTCTGATCCATCAGCCGAAATATTCAATGTTTGAACGTGCGCCGGAAGCGGGCTTGCTGGACGTTTTGCAGGAAAAAGGTGTCGGCTGCATTCCATTCTCGCCGCTGGCGGGTGGTCAACTGACCGATCGTTATCTGAACGGCATTCCGGCGGACTCCCGCGCCGCGAGCGGGAGTAAGTTCCTGAACCCGGATCAGATAACCCAGGAGAAACTGGAAAAAGTCAAAAAGTTGAACGCGCTGGCAGAAAGCCGGGGACAGAAGCTGTCTCAGATGGCGCTGGCCTGGATTTTGCGCCACGAGGCGGTAACTTCCGTACTGATTGGCGCCAGTAAAACCGGGCAAATAGACGATGCAGTAGGCATGCTGGAGAACCGCCATTTCACGGCGGAAGAGCTTGCCACCATAGACGGGATCCTGAATAGCTCAAAATAAATCCTGTTTTAGCAAAAAGTGCTATCACGTCTGAATTCGGAGTTGAGGCGATGAAACGAGGCTTTCCCAACTCGTAAAATTGCGTTAACAGGCCCCCTAAGGCCCCGATCGTGAAGGAGAAGAGTATGTTCAGGTCACTGATTCTTGCAGCGGTATTACTGGCTTCGGCCCCGCTGGTCGCCACTGCTGGCGAAATCACCCTGTTGCCATCAGTAAAATTACAAATTGGCGATCGTGACGACTACGGCAGATACTGGGACGGTGGCTACTGGCGCGACCGTGACTACTGGCACCGTCACTATGAGTGGCGCGGCGACCGCTGGTGGAAACATGATAATGGTTTGCACCGCGGCTGGTACAAAAACAACGCCTACGAGCGTGGTTATCGCGAAGGCTGGAACGACCGTGATGACCGCCGTGGCGGCTGGGATCGCGGCGGTAAAGGTCGCGGTGGACATGGTCACGGCCACGGTCGTCACTAATCTAAAAAGGAGCCTCCCGGCTCCTTTTTCTTTTATAACCCCAATGCCGTGCCTATCAGTAACCACAGGTTCAGCGCCACTACCACAACCACGATGACCCATCCGGTCCGTTTCACCAGCGTGGTGTTAACCAGTTCACCCATCAGATGTTTGTTGCTGGTAAAGATCAGCAGCGGCACCAGCGCAAGTGCGATCCCGAAGCTCAGCAGCACCTGGCTTATGACCAGAATGCGTGTTGGGTCCAGCCCCATCAGGATCACCACAAATGACGGCAACATTGTGACGGTGCGACGTACCCACAGCGGTATATGGAAGCGGACGAACCCCTGCATGACCACCTGCCCGGCCAGTGTTCCTACCACCGTAGAGGAGAGACCTGCCGCCACCAGGCTTAAGCCAAATATGGTCGCAGCCGCATGGCTCAGTAACGGCTCCAGCGTCAGATAGGCCTGGTCGAGATCGGCAATGCCGGTGTGACCGTTAAAGTGGAACGCAGCGGCAGCGGTTGCCATCATCGCCAGATTCACAAAACCGGCAATCGTCATGGCGATAGCCACATCCCATTTGGTTGCGGAATAGCGTTCTTTGCGCGTCCCCCCGTGCAGGTGCTGGGTTAACGAGGAGTGAAGATAAATCACATGTGGCATGATGGTCGCCCCCAGCACCCCGGCGGCGAGGAACACCGCTTCAGAGGTTGGCAGGCTTGGGATTACCATCCCTTTACCGAGCTGCGCCAGGTTAGGCTGCGAGAAAATCAGTTCGACAATATAGGCCGCAGCGACAAACAGCAGCAGGCCGCCGATGACTTTTTCCAGCGGTTTTTGCCCCCGACGCTGCAGCATCAGAATAAGGAAGGTGGCAATGCCGGTAAGCACCGCCCCCTGCAGCAGTGATACGCCGAGGATCAGCTTGAAACCAATTGCCGCACCAATGAATTCGGCAAGATCGGTTGCCATCGCAATGATTTCCGCCTGGATCCAGTACAACCATACCGCCGGGCGCGGGTAATGATCGCGGATCTGTTCCGCCAGGTTTTTACCGGTGGCAATACCCAGTTTCGCGGAAAGCATCTGAATCAGCATAGCCATCAGGTTAGCCCAGACAACCACCCACAGAAGCTTATAGCCAAAGCTGGCCCCGGCCTGAATATTGGTCGCAAAATTGCCTGGATCGATATAGCCAATGGCAGCGATGAACGCAGGTCCCATTAATGCGAACCGCAACTTGCGCGCTGCTCTGCCACTGCTACCCTCTACGCGACTGTTTGTCATTTCTGCCTCTGAAATATAGCCTTTGCTATGTTTAATGCTATCAAAATGAGAATGATTATCAAGATCATTTGTAACGGTTGCAGTGATTTCTCTGATAGCTTTGAACGATAGACAGGCGGGTAAGCGGGGGCGCTTTAACAGAAACCGAAATCGCGCGCTCTTTTGTGAAGACTAGCACACAAACTTAACTTTTCACTCATTTACCTAACATAACAAAAATGTATTGTGGATCACTATTTTTGAGACTCGTCACAGGATGTAACTATAGTGTGTCCTTGATCTCGTTTTCTTTTCGGTTGTTACATAGAATGTGCACGAAAATTAAACCTGCCTCATATTTGGAGCAAATATGGACCGCGTCCTTCACTTTGTCCTGGCACTCGTTGTCGTTACTGCGCTTGCGTTGCTGGTCAGCCATGACCGTAAAAAAATCCGCATTCGCTTTGTTGTTCAGCTTCTCGTTATTGAAGTTTTGCTCGCGTGGTTCTTCCTGAACTCCAACGTGGGGCTTGGCTTCGTAAAAGGCTTCTCCGAAATGTTCGAAAAACTGCTCGGATTCGCCAACGAAGGGACGAACTTTGTCTTCGGTAAAATGAACGACGAAGGGCTGGCGTTCTTCTTCCTGAAAGTACTTTGCCCAATCGTCTTCATCTCTGCGCTGATCGGTATTCTGCAACACATCCGTGTTCTGCCGATTGTGATCCGCGCCATTGGTACCGTACTGTCCAAAGTTAACGGTATGGGTAAGCTGGAATCATTCAACGCCGTCAGCTCCCTGATTCTGGGCCAGTCAGAGAACTTTATTGCGTATAAAGATATTCTCGGCAAGATGTCCCGTAACCGTATGTACACCATGGCCGCAACAGCAATGTCCACCGTTTCCATGTCTATCGTGGGCGCGTATATGACCATGCTGGAACCAAAATATGTGGTTGCTGCTCTGGTGCTGAATATGTTCAGTACCTTTATCGTGCTGTCACTGATCAACCCATACCGTGTTGAGGAAGGCGAAGAGAACCTGCAGATGGCAAATCTGCACGAAGGTCAGAGCTTCTTCGAAATGCTGGGTGAATATATTCTGGCGGGCTTTAAAGTGGCGATTATCGTTGCCGCGATGCTGATCGGCTTCATCGCCCTGATCTCTGCCCTGAACGCCCTGTTCGCCGCGGTTCTGGGCATCTCCTTCCAGGGCATCCTGGGCTACATCTTCTACCCTGTTGCCTGGGTGATGGGTGTCCCTGCTCACGAAGCGCTGCAGGTTGGTAGTATCATGGCGACCAAACTGGTTTCTAACGAATTCGTTGCAATGATGGATCTGCAGAAAATCGCCAGCACACTCTCTCCACGTGCGGAAGGCATCCTGTCCGTGTTCCTGGTTTCCTTCGCGAACTTCTCGTCCATCGGTATCATCGCCGGTGCGATTAAAGGTCTGAACGAAGAACAGGGTAACGTTGTTTCTCGCTTCGGTCTGAAACTGGTTTACGGCTCAACGCTGGTGAGCGTACTGTCAGCATCTATCGCAGCACTGGTACTGTAACCCGTCACGTTATATGAGAACCGGGAGCCTGGCTCCCGGTTTTTTTATGCCTGCAGTGCGTCAAGCGGCGTCGGTTTGCCTATCAGGTATCCCTGCAGGTAATCCACACCAAAACGCAGCAGCATGTCGCGTTGCGCCGGCGTCTCCACATATTCAGCCACCACACTCAGTGATTTGGTTTTTGCCAGATTACAAATCGACTGCACAATCATCGCGTCCATGTCGTCGGTACAGATATCTTTAACAAAGCAGCCATCTATTTTAATGATATCCGCCTGAAGGCGTCTGAGTCGTTCGTAGTTGGCATAGCCGGTACCAAAATCATCAATCGCGATACGGAACCCAAGATCCCGCAGCTGCTGAAGGTTTTTGATACTGCTGCCAGAGTTCGAGAAGGCCTGCTCTTCCGTGATCTCAAGGACAACGTCCTGCGGCGCGATACCATAGTGTTCGAACAACGCGCTAATCTCGGTAGCTACCTCTTTTTGCATCAGCGTCAGAGGCATCAGATTGACAGAAAAGCGAGTGCCACCCTGCGACGCAGGATGATCGCGCAACCACAACAGCAGTTTTTCCAGCACGCACATATCAAACCGGTGGCTCAGGTTAAACTGGGCAATCAGCGGGATGAAGCGGTCAGGCGTGATAATCTCTCCCTCGCTTTCCATGCGCGCCAGTATTTCGTAATAACCGCTGCCATCCGCTTTCTGGATTGGCTGGGCATATAAATGAAACTGACCGGCATCCAGGGCATGTTTGATACGCGCTAACATCAGCACCCGTTCTGTGGTTTGCCCCGACGCGGCCTCCAGGCTATTGGTGAGCGCGAGTACGTTATGCGCTCCGCATGACTGCTCGGCAAGCCAGCTCAGTTGGCCCAGCGTATGGTGCAAGTTCTCGCCGTTTTCGACCATTCCCCAGGATGCGCCAAACTCGATATCCAGCCCCGTGTTGTTCCAGTAAATTTTTCGGCTGTTTAATTGATCGACCATATGCTGCAGCCGTTCAGCGGTTTCAGGCCCCAGCAATACAATGACCAGCTCGCTGCCTGGCAACTGGAAGAGCTTCTCATCTTTCTGCAACAGCGGCTGCAGGGAGGTGGTTACCCTACGTTTGCAATGCACCCGCATGAGAATGCCGTAGTGGCGGCTTAAAAATTCCAGGTTGTCCATCCGCAGGCAGCAGATTTTTGCATCCGGCTGAGCCTGAAGAAACTCTTCCAGCGCCCGAATATTCGGTAAACCGGTCAGCGGGTCGGTCAGCGCCCTGTCCTGCCAGTCCTGCTTCAACCAGTTGCTTCGCTGGTAGAGCCGCGACATGTAAAGCAGACAGATAGCGAAAGAGATCAGCACAGACAGGATAAAGGAGAGTGAATGCCCAGATTCGACGCCATTAAGGAAGTTGTAGTTATAGGTCAACAGCAGCAGAGCGGATGCCGCCCACAGTAAAGAGATGAGCGCATAGCTGAGGCGACTGATACCTAGCGTAAAGAGAATAAAAATGACTGGCATTAAATAGCCAGCAATAACCGGTGACTCAAATGGCGCACATAACACGGCAAGGGTGAAAATTAAAAAAGCCAGCCAGATGAATACATACAAAGATTTTTTATGAAAAAACACTGGCTTCACGCTCCGCAGCCAGAAGGTTCTGACATAGCGGGGATTAATTATCATTCTTAATGGATAATAGAACATCATGGTGAAAATCAATGCTGCGCATATCAAGCTTTGAATATCAACGATGTTATAAATTACGGTGCCTTCGCCAAAGAATGTTGAGATAGTCACGGGAAAATCAAATAAAAAGCCAGCCAGATACATCAACCCTTTAATGCCTATCGGCACCATAAAGCCCAGCCAGAATATACGTTGCCCAATGTGTTTGTTCGGCACGCAGTGACGCCAGCGCTTGCCCAGCACAAGGCGCAGGACGCCACAGGCAGCAAAGACAGAAAACGTCTGACAGATCAATAATACTAAATATTGTAGTGGTGCTAAATTAATATTATAGATGTTAGCAATAGTGAAACTTAAAAGAATGGGAATGATTGCTCGACGCCCAAATAACAAAATGACGGCCAGCATAACGCTTAACGGCAGCCATGCCAGATAAACATCATGACCATTTACTATAGCGCGTGGAGAGATATAACGGGAAAAGGGCACCGTAATCAAACACAGCGCCAGAGCAATCATAAATATCTTTACATTATTGTAAGTTTTTCTATTCATTAAGTTGGATAATCTGTTTTACCATGCAAATTATTGGCCGGACGGATAATAGGTTTATTAATTGCTCGAATCAAGTTGAAGTCCATTTATAGACTCGTTTATTGATTTGGATTGAGGCGAGGTATAGGAACGCTGCTAATTTGGCAACAAAAGAGGGTGAAGGTCGTTACAAAGACATAAAAAAACCCCCGTCTTTCGACGAGGGTTCAAATTTTGGTGGAGCTAAGCGGGATCGAACCGCTGACCTCTTGCATGCCATGCAAGCGCTCTCCCAGCTGAGCTATAGCCCCACATGTTACTTTACTTACCCTACTCTGTTGGGTTCAGAGTTTGGTGGAGCTAAGCGGGATCGAACCGCTGACCTCTTGCATGCCATGCAAGCGCTCTCCCAGCTGAGCTATAGCCCCATCGTAAAGCTGTCATGTTGACGGGCGGCATAATATGAATTCCGCTGCGGAGTGTCAACGGCAAAATCAATCACTGCCGTTCAATCGCCGAAAAATCATGCAAATGAACCACTTTGCGAGCCGCCTCGCAGTCAGGAGTTAAGCCTGTCACGTTTTCACCTAAAACGGTGCTATAAAATGAACCGTTAATTGACCCCACAAATATTCAGGAAATTGTATGATCAAGGAACGAATGACGCCAGAAGAGTTAGCCCTCCTCACTGGCTATAGCCGCCAGACCATCAATAAATGGGTACGCAAAGAGGGTTGGATTACATCGCCAAAACCGGGAGTTCAGGGCGGGAAAGCGCGCCTGGTACATGTGAACGAGAAAGTGCGTGACTTTATCCGCAGCGCGCGCCGGGCAACGGAAACCGCAGATATACCGGAAAATGCGTTGCAAAACGGTTCTCTGCACACATTACTTCTGACGCTGGCGAATGAAATGACGCCGGAAGAGCAAAAGCAGATGACATCGCTGTTACTGCGGGAAGGGATTACCGGATTGTTGCAACGTTTAGGGATTCGCGACCATAACTGATATGAAAAGATTACGCAGCAAAATGACCACGGAAGAGCTGGCGAACAGCCTGGGTGTTGCTCGACAAACCGTTAACCGCTGGATTCGTCAGCAGGGCTGGAAAACCGAAGGGATCAATGGCGTGAAAGGGGGACGGGCGCGGCTGATCCACATTGATGCTCGGGTGAAGGAGCATATCATGAACCTCCCTGCCATTCGCAACCGTCAGGCGGTTTACCACCTGGCAGAAGCAACGATGCCCTATGGCGATCCTGCGTCATCGAATCTGCTCGTGCAGATTGTCGACACGCTTGAAAACATGACGCAGCTGGAACAGGAGCGACTGCACGTGTTACTAAAACGCGAAGGCATCAGCGGTTTTCTTACGCGCCTGGGTATTGCTGAATTACACGCATAAAAAAACGGCAGGTTACCCTGCCGTTTTTGCATCTCAGGCTGTTTTACTGCTGGTTTTCACGTTCAGCAATAAATCCCAGAGCCTTGTTAATGCGCGCCACGCTGCGAGACTTACCGATCGCGTGAACGGTAACATCCAGCGCCGGAGACTGACCCGCACCGGTCACCGCTACGCGCAGTGGCATACCTACTTTACCCATACCGACTTCCAGTTCGTCAGCGGTAGCCTGAATCGCATGATGCACATTCTCTGCGGTCCACTCAGTGAGGGCCGCCAGTTTGTCACGTACCACTTCCAGCGGCTGACGCGCAACAGGACGCAGATGTTTCTTCGCGGCATCCGCATCGAACTCATCAAACTCTTCATAGAAATAGCGGCAGCTTTCGGCGATCTCTTTCAGCGTCTTGCAACGCTCGCCGAGCAGTTTCACCAGGTCCGCCAGCTCAGGGCCAGTACGGGTATCAATATTGGCCTGCTCAATGTGCCACTGCAGGTAAGTCGCCACATATTCCGGCGGCATGGTATTGATGTAGTGGTGGTTCAGCCACAGCAGCTTGTCAGTGTTGAACGCACTGGCGGATTTGCTCACAGAGTTCAGAGAGAACAGATCGATCATCTCTTCGCGGCTGAAAATTTCCTGATCGCCATGAGCCCAGCCCAGACGCACCAGGTAGTTCAGCAGCGCTTCCGGCAGATAGCCTTCGTCGCGATACTGCATAACGCTGACCGCACCGTGACGTTTAGACAGCTTTTTACCGTCGTCACCGTTGATCATTGAAACGTGCGCATAGACCGGAACAGGGGCATTTAACGCTTTCAGGATGTTGATCTGGCGCGGGGTGTTATTGATATGGTCTTCGCCACGGATAACGTGGGTGATTTCCATGTCCCAGTCGTCAACCACCACGCAGAAGTTATAGGTTGGAGAACCGTCGGTACGGCGGATGATCAGATCGTCCAGCTCCTGGTTGCTGAATTCGATTGGGCCACGGATCTGGTCGTCAAAAATAACAGAGCCGTCCTGTGGGTTAGCAAAACGCACCACGCAAGGTTCATCAGCGGCATGCTCGCTGTGGTCATGGCGGCAGCGGCCGTCGTAACGCGGCTTTTCGCCGTTCGCCATCTGCTCTTCACGTAGCGCATCCAGGCGCTCTTTAGAGCAATAGCATTTGTATGCCGTACCCGCGACCAGCATCTCGTCAATTACCGCGTTATAACGGTCAAAACGTTTGGTCTGGAAGTAAGGACCTTCATCCCACTGCAGATTCAGCCAGTTCATCCCATCCATAATGGCTTCAATTGCTTCCGGCGTGGAGCGCTCGAGATCGGTGTCTTCAATACGCAGCACGAACTCACCTTTGTTGTGGCGTGCAAAAAGCCAGGAATAGAGAGCAGTACGTGCACCACCGACGTGCAGGTAGCCTGTCGGGCTGGGCGCGAAGCGAGTTTTGATTTTCATGAAATGGCCTTACGTTATAAAGATGCCGGCAATCGGCAAATCCTGGGGAAAAAACGATGGGCAATATTCTATCACTGTGCGGCGATTCCTCAATGTCGATCCCTTTATCGTGACCGAGTTTGCTGTTTTTGTTTAGAAATCATGCGCCACAGCCCATTTCACGATCGTTTTGTTTAATTTTACGACGAACGAATAAAAACTTTAGAAAATGCGTTGACTCATTTTCAACTCTCCCTATAATGCGACTCCACACAGCGGGGGTGATTAGCTCAGTTGGTAGA
>NZ_JALW01000002.1:0-18872 GCF_000710795.1 Enterobacter sp. T1-1
TCAACAACCGGTTCTGGCTCTACAACGGGCTCTGGCTCAACCTGCGGTGCCGGGGCTGGCTGTGCTGCAGGCTGCGCCTGAACAGGCTGTTGCGGCGGTTGCTGCACCGGCTGAGCAGGCTGCGGTTGTACAGGCTGCTGCACGGGTTGCTGTGGAACCGGCTGCGGCGCAGCTGGCTGCTGTTGTACAGGCTGCTGCGGCGGCTGACGCACCGGCTCTTCCACAGGCTGCGGCGCAGGCTGGCGCGGCTGTGCAGAAGCATACGGCGGTTGATACTGGTGCTGCGCAGTACGGGGGGCTTCATGCTCCCCATGAGCCGCGCCGGGCGCAGTATTGACCCGATGAACACGAACTTCACCCACGCCGTCGTCATCGCGATCGTCGATGTCATATTCACTGTCATCGTCGTCACGACTGGACTTCATGCGCTTCAGTGGGCGATCGCGAAACATAGAAGAACGCTCTTTACTGCTGGTCCAGAAACCATGTACCAGTAAAGCGATTATGGCGATCGCGCCAACAATGATTAATATCAGACGCAAATCCTGCATCATTATATTCTCTGTTGTTCTAACACCTTGCCACCACGGCAAACATTTACTCACTAAGAGTATTTGCCGTTTACGTCAAGTGCAAGTGTGTGCAGAGCATTCACAGCATAAAGATGAACTAAATCGTGCTTTTTGCTGTTTTTTCGAACATTTCCGAACTGGTCATTGGTCCGTAACTGGATAATATAGGCGGGCAATTCCACTGGTTGTGAAAAAAGGAGTACAGCCTGGTTATGGTTTCAACATCTTCTTCTCCCCCACGCAGCGGCGTCTGGTATTTTTCTCAGGGCTGGAAACTGGTCTCCCTGCCGGGTATTCGACGTTTCGTCATTCTGCCCTTGCTGATCAACATTATTCTTATGGGCGGCGCCTTCTGGTGGCTTTTCACGAAGCTTGAAAGCTGGGTCCCGGCCATGATGAGCTATGTGCCTGACTGGCTGCAGTGGCTGAGCTATCTGCTGTGGCCACTCGCGGTGATTTCTGTGCTGTTGGTGTTCGGCTATTTCTTCTCAACGATCGCCAACTGGATTGCGGCGCCGTTTAACGGCCTGCTGGCGGAACAGCTCGAAGCGCGTCTGACAGGTGCCACGCCACCGGACACGGGCGTACTGGGGATCATGAAAGATATTCCGCGCATCATGAAGCGCGAATGGCAAAAATTCGCCTGGTATCTCCCCCGTGCAATTGTACTGCTTCTCCTTTATCTGGTGCCCGGTATCGGCCAGACGGTGGCGCCTGTGCTGTGGTTCCTGTTCAGCGCCTGGATGCTGGCTATTCAGTACTGCGACTACCCTTTTGATAACCACAAGGTGCCCTTTAAAGAGATGCGTACCGCGCTGCGCACGCAGAAAGTGGCCAATATGCAGTTTGGCGCGCTTACCAGCCTGTTCACCTTGATCCCCTTCCTTAATCTTTTCATCATGCCCGTTGCGGTGTGCGGCGCAACGGCAATGTGGGTCGACTGCTACCGTGCTAAGCACGCGTTATGGAAGTAATGCAAAAATGTGTAAACAAGGGATGGCTTATGCTATCCCTTATTCCATACTGATCCCCATTATTTCCTTGCAGTATATAGATATGCGAATTCCTTACTTCCCCCTACCTGCTTAGCAGGTATGCTGGGTCGGTATCCCAATTTCATACAGTTAAGGACAGGCCATGAGTAAGATTTATGAAGACAACTCGCTGACTATCGGTCATACGCCCCTGGTTCGACTGAACCGTATCGGTAATGGACGCATTCTGGCGAAGGTCGAATCCCGCAACCCGAGCTTCAGCGTAAAATGCCGTATCGGTGCAAATATGATTTGGGATGCCGAAAAACGTGGCGTGCTCAAGCCAGGCGTTGAGCTGGTGGAGCCTACCAGCGGCAACACCGGTATTGCGCTGGCCTATGTGGCTGCGGCGCGTGGCTATAAGCTGACGCTGACCATGCCTGAAACCATGAGCATCGAACGCCGCAAGCTGCTAAAAGCGCTGGGTGCAAACCTGGTGTTGACCGAAGGCGCGAAGGGCATGAAAGGTGCCATTCAGAAAGCCGAAGAGATTGTTGCCAGCGATCCGGCGAAATACCTGCTGCTTCAGCAGTTCAGCAACCCGGCAAACCCGGAAATTCACGAAAAAACCACCGGGCCTGAAATCTGGGAAGATACCGATGGCCAGGTTGATGTGTTTATCTCCGGCGTGGGTACCGGCGGTACGCTGACCGGTGTGTCACGCTATATTAAAGGCACGAAAGGTAAAAAAGACCTGATCACCGTGGCCGTTGAGCCGACCGACTCGCCGGTTATCACCCAGGCGCTGGCGGGTGAAGAGCTCAAGCCGGGCCCGCACAAGATTCAGGGTATCGGCGCAGGCTTTATTCCGGGTAACCTGGATCTGAAGCTTATCGATAAAGTCGTCACGATCACGAACGAAGAAGCCATCTCGACGGCACGCCGCCTGATGGAAGAAGAAGGTATTCTGGCCGGTATCTCTTCCGGTGCTGCCGTTGCGGCGGCGCTCAAACTTCAGGAAGATGAGTCCTTTACCAACAAGAATATTGTGGTTATCCTACCTTCGTCAGGTGAGCGTTACTTAAGCACTGCACTGTTTGCCGATCTGTTTACCGAGAAAGAACTGCAACAGTAATGCCAGCATGTTAATAACGCGTAAAAAAGCACCTTTTTAGGTGCTTTTTTGTGGCCTGCTTCAAAGTTTTACCCCTCCTGGCATTGATTCACCCCGTTGGGTCTGGTATTTAAACCAGCAATTATTTTGATGCGTGAAATTAATCAGCGAACGAAATACCCTTGCTGAATCGATTTTATGATTTGGTTCAAGTCTTGCTTTCGCTGCATAATGTTTAATGACGATCGAAACGTCAGCGCTAACAATACAGGCTAAAGTTCAGTCGCCAGGCTAGACTTTAGTTCCACAACACTAAACCTATAAGTTGGGGAAATACAATGTTCCAGCAAGAAGTTACCATTACCGCTCCGAACGGTCTGCACACCCGCCCTGCTGCTCAGTTTGTTAAAGAAGCGAAAGGCTTCACTTCTGAAATCACTGTGACTTCCAACGGCAAAAGCGCTAGCGCAAAAAGCCTGTTCAAACTGCAGACTCTGGGCCTGACTCAGGGCACCGTTGTCACTATCTCTGCTGAAGGTGAAGACGAGCAGAAAGCAGTTGAGCATCTGGTAAAACTGATGGCTGAGCTCGAGTAAGTTTCCGGGTTCTTTTAAATATCAGTCACAAGTAAGGTAGGGTTATGATTTCAGGCATTTTAGCATCCCCGGGTATCGCTTTCGGCAAAGCATTGCTGCTGAAAGAAGACGAGATCGTCATCGACCGGAAAAAAATTTCTGCCGACAAGGTTGATCAGGAAGTTGAACGTTTTCTGAGCGGTCGTGCCAAGGCATCTGCGCAACTGGAAGCAATCAAAACTAAAGCTGGCGAAACTTTCGGTGAAGAAAAAGAAGCTATCTTCGAAGGGCACATCATGCTGCTCGAAGATGAGGAGCTGGAGCAGGAAATCATAGCCCTGATTAAAGATAAAGGCATGACGGCCGACGCGGCTGCGCATGAAGTTATCGAAGGTCAGGCATCTGCCCTGGAAGAGCTGGACGATGAATACCTGAAAGAGCGTGCGGCTGACGTACGTGACATCGGTAAACGCCTGCTGCGCAACATTCTGGGTCTGGCCATCATCGATCTGAGCGCGATTCAGGACGAAGTGATCCTGGTTGCCGCTGATCTGACCCCGTCTGAAACCGCACAGCTGAACCTGAACAAGGTGCTGGGTTTCATCACCGACGCCGGTGGCCGTACCTCCCACACCTCAATCATGGCGCGTTCTCTGGAACTGCCTGCCATCGTGGGTACCGGTAACGTCACCACTCAGGTGAAAAACGACGACTATCTGATTCTGGATGCCGTAAACAACGTGGTTTACGTCAACCCAACTAACGATGTGATCGAGCAACTGCGTACCGTTCAGGAGCAGGTTGCCACCGAGAAAGCGGAACTCGCTAAACTGAAAGACCTGCCAGCCATCACGCTGGACGGCCATCAGGTAGAAGTGTGCGCTAACATCGGTACCGTACGCGACGTCGATGGAGCTGAGCGCAACGGCGCGGAAGGTGTGGGTCTGTATCGTACTGAATTCCTGTTCATGGACCGTGACGCCCTGCCAACTGAAGAAGAGCAGTTTGCGGCGTACAAAGCGGTGGCTGAAGCCTGTGGCTCTCAGGCCGTTATCGTCCGTACCATGGACATCGGTGGCGACAAAGAGCTGCCGTACATGAACTTCCCGAAAGAAGAGAACCCATTCCTGGGCTGGCGTGCAGTGCGTATCGCTATGGATCGTAAAGAGATCCTGCGTGACCAGGTGCGTGCGATTCTGCGTGCCTCTGCTTTCGGTAAGCTGCGCATTATGTTCCCGATGATCATCTCTGTTGAAGAAGTGCGTGCACTGAAGAAAGAGATCGAGATCTACAAACAGGAACTGCGTGACGAAGGTAAAGCATTTGACGAGTCAATTGAGATCGGCGTAATGGTGGAAACACCAGCAGCCGCGACCATTGCGCGTCATTTAGCCAAAGAAGTTGATTTCTTTAGTATCGGCACCAATGATTTAACGCAGTACACCCTGGCAGTTGACCGTGGTAATGATATGATTTCACATCTCTACCAGCCAATGTCACCGTCCGTACTGAACTTGATCAAGCAAGTTATTGATGCTTCTCATGCAGAAGGTAAATGGACTGGCATGTGTGGTGAGCTTGCAGGCGACGAACGTGCTACACTTCTGTTGCTGGGTATGGGTCTGGACGAATTCTCTATGAGCGCCATTTCCATCCCGCGCATTAAGAAGATTATCCGTAACACGAACTTCGAAGATGCGAAGGTGTTAGCAGAGCAGGCTCTTGCTCAACCGACAACGGACGAGTTAATGACGCTGGTTAACAAGTTCATTGAAGAAAAAACAATCTGCTAATCCACGAGATGCGGCCCAAATTACTGCTTAGGAGAAGATCATGGGTTTGTTCGATAAACTGAAATCTCTGGTTTCTGATGATAAGAAAGACTCCGGAACTATTGAGATTGTTGCTCCGCTCTCCGGCGAGATCGTCAACATCGAAGACGTGCCGGATGTAGTGTTTGCTGAGAAAATCGTTGGTGATGGCATTGCTATCAAACCAACTGGCAACAAAATGGTTGCTCCAGTTGACGGCACCATCGGTAAAATTTTTGAAACCAACCATGCGTTCTCTATCGAATCTGATAGCGGTATCGAACTGTTCGTTCACTTCGGTATCGACACCGTTGAACTGAAAGGCGAAGGCTTCAAACGTATCGCAGAAGAAGGCCAGCGTGTTAAAGTTGGCGACCCGGTGATTGAATTCGATCTGCCACTGCTGGAAGAAAAAGCCAAGTCTACCCTGACGCCGGTTGTTATCTCCAACATGGACGAAATCAAAGAGCTGATCAAACTGTCTGGCAGCGTCACCGTGGGTGAAACCCCGGTTATCCGCATCAAGAAGTAATTCTTGCCGCACAGAAAAATGGCGCCTTCGGGCGCCATTTTTGTTTATGCGGGGAGGATAAGCTCGTCGTAACCTTTCGACTGCGTATAGATCATGACGTCAGTCACCCGATCGCCTGCCATGCGTATGGCGTCAGCAACGGTTTTCCCCCCCACGATACCGCTGACCAGTTCTGAACAGAACAGATCGCCCGTTCCTTTCAGATCGGTCTCGACGCGCGGGTGCGCGCTTACGGTAACGCCCTCTTTACTCACCAGCACGACGTGAATATTCTGCGGATCGTCGGCCACTGGCGCACTGGTTATCGCCACCCATTTCAGCGTCTCGGAAAGCAGCCCCTGCGCGGCGGCGATGGCGCTCTCTGGCGTGCGGCACGGTTTACCGCTTAACACTTCCAGTTCGAATACGTTGGGCGTAATGCCCTGCGCCAGCGGCAGCAGATGCTCACGATACGCCTCAGGAATATCAGGTTTAACGTACATACCGCTGTCGATATCCCCGATCACCGGGTCAACCAGCACCAGCAGCTCCGGGTGCTGCACTTTGATCGCCTTCAGCCACTGCGCCAGCAGAACAATCTGGCTGGCGCTGCCCATGTAGCCCGTGGTGACCGCCTTAAGCTCGCGCAGGATCTCGCGCTCTTCCAGCGCCCTCAGGTAGCCGCTGAACCACTCATCGGGGATCACCCCGCCGTAAAAGGTGTCATAGTGCGGCGTGTTGCTGAACAGCACCGTCGGTACGGCGGTCACGTTAAGCCGGTGGGTACGAATATTGGGTACCGCAATGCTGTTCCCCACGCTGCCGTACACCACCTGCGACTGCACCGCGACAATATCGGTTTGCTGCGCCCGGGTCTTATCCCGGAATAAAATCATCTCCATGACGCTTAAATCCCCGCCCCCTGCGAATAACTCTCTTCGCCAAAGACGCCGGTAGACAGATAACGATCGCCGCGGTCGCAGATAATCGCCACCACCACTGCACCAGGGTTCTCCTGCGCCACACGCATCGCGCCTGCTACCGCGCCACCCGAACTGACCCCGCAGAAGATGCCTTCGCGTACCGCCAGCTCGCGCATGGTATTTTCCGCCTCGCGCTGATGAATATCCAGCACCTGATCCACCAGCTGAGCATTAAAAATGCCCGGCATGTATTCCGCAGGCCAGCGACGAATACCCGGAATGCTGCTCCCCTCTTCCGGCTGCAGGCCAACAATGGTGACCGGTTTTTCCTGCTCGCGCAGAAAACGCGACACGCCGGTGATGGTGCCGGTGGTGCCCATGCTGGAGACAAAATGGGTGATACGCCCGTCGGTTTGTTGCCAGATTTCCGGGCCAGTGGTCGTGTAGTGGGCGTAGGGATTATCCGGATTATTGAACTGATCCAGCAGTTTGCCTTCACCGCGCTCAGCCATCGCCAGCGCCAGGTCGCGCGCCCCTTCCATCCCCTGCTCTTTGGTCACCAGTATCAGTTCAGCACCGTAAGCCCGCATCGCGGCGCGGCGCTCCTGACTCATGTTGTCCGGCATCAGCAGCTTCATGCGGTAGCCTTTCAGCGCGGCAATCATCGCCAGCGCAATGCCGGTATTCCCGCTGGTGGCCTCAATGAGCACGTCGCCTGGCTTAATTTCACCGCGCTTCTCAGCCTGGACAATCATCGACAGCGCCGCGCGGTCTTTGACTGACCCCGCCGGGTTATTGCCTTCGAGTTTGACCCAGATTTCGCTGCCGTTGTCAGGCCCCATGCGCTGAAGCTTGACCAGTGGAGTGTTGCCGATGGTGTGTTCGAGTGTATTCACGATTTTTACTCAATAAAAAAGCCGGGTGGCGCTTCGCTTACCCGGCCTACAAGACGCAGTTTTAGCTGTAGGCCCGGTCAGCGCAGCGCCACCGGGCGATAAACATCCTAATAACCTATCAGGCTGACTCCGCCAGAGCAATATCCTCGCGCGTCTCGATGCGCTGGTTACCGTGATAAATACGGGCATGCTGCAGCCCCACAAACAGGCGTTCACCCCGGTGTGGCGCCTCTTCATCGCGCATCACCACCGTCAGCGGCTCGGTATACCAGCCCAGCGGTTGTACCACCATTTGTGTGTAGTGACCTTTAGGGCTAGCTTCCAGTACCTGCACCGGCAGCGGTGAATCCAGGCTGGTACGACGGCTGACGTCCACTTCCCACGGGCGCAGGAACAGATCCACCGGCCCCTGATGGGCAGGCGTGTATCCCAGCGGCCAGCGGTGTGCCCCAACGTGGAATTGTCCGCCGCGTACGGTGCCCTGCAGACGGTTAACTTCGCCCATAAACTCCAGGACAAAACGGGTGGCAGGTTCACGCCAGAGCTGCTCTGGCTCGTCCACCTGCTCGATGTTCCCCTGGCTCATAACCACCACGCGGTCCGCGACTTCCATCGCCTCTTCCTGGTCGTGGGTGACGAAGACGCTGGTGAACTTCAGCTCTTCATGCAGCTGACGCAGCCAGCGGCGAAGCTCTTTACGCACCTGCGCATCCAGCGCCCCAAACGGCTCATCAAGCAGCAGTATTTGTGGTTCCACGGCCAGCGCGCGCGCCAGTGCGACACGCTGTTTCTGGCCGCCCGAAAGCTGCGCCGGGAAACGGTCAGCCAGGTGGGCCAGCTGCACCATTTCCAGCAGTTTGGTCACTTTCGCTTTGATGGTAGCCGCATCCGGGCGTTCGCGACGCGGCAGCACGGTCAGGCCAAACGCAATGTTGTCAAACACCGTCATGTGGCGAAACAGCGCGTAATGCTGGAACACGAAGCCGACTTTACGATCGCGGGCATGCAGGCGGCTCACGTCGGTGCCGTGAAAACGGATATGTCCGCTGGTCTGATGTTCAAGACCGGCGATGATACGCAGCAGCGTGGTTTTACCCGAGCCAGACGGCCCCAGCAGCGCCACCATTTGTCCGGAAGGGATATCCAGCGAGATATCATTCAGCACCTGGGTGCGACCAAAAGACTTCTTAATATTGGCAATCTCAATGCTCATGATTTCCCTCCTGATGCTGACGTTTTTCCTGATTTTCTAAACGCCACTGCACCACACTCTTCAAAAACAGGGTCAAAATAGCCATCAGCGTCAGCAACGCTGCGGCGGTAAAGGAGCCGATGGTGTTGTAGTCCTGCTGCAGCAGTTCAATCTGTAACGGCAGCGACAGTGTTTCACCTCGAATGGAACCGGATACAACCGACACCGCCCCAAACTCGCCAATTGCGCGGGCGTTGGTCAGCACCACCCCATAGAGCAGTGCCCAGCGAATATTCGGCAGCGTGACGCGGCGGAACATCTGCCAGCCTGACGCGCCCAGCAGCACAGCCGCTTCGTCTTCGTTGCTCCCCTGGCTTAACATTACCGGTACCAGTTCGCGTACCACAAACGGACAGGTTACAAAGATAGTCACCAGCACCATACCCGGCCAGGCAAACATCACCTGCAGATTGTGCTCATCCAGCCAGCCACCCAGCGGGCCGTTAGAGCCGTAAAAGAGCAAATAGACCAGACCCGCCACCACCGGTGAGACGGCGAACGGGATATCCAGCAGCGTCAGCAGCATCTGACGCCCCGGGAAGGTAAAGCGCGTCACCAGCCAGGCCAGCAGCGTACCGAATACCAGGTTGACCGGCACGGTGATCAGCGCAATCAGCACCGTCAGCCAAATGGCGTGCAGCATATCCGGGTCCGCCAGGTTTTCCAGCGCGGGCATAATCCCTTTGCTGAACGCCTGCACGAAAATATAGATTGTCGGTACCACGAGGATGAGAGCAGAAACCAGCACGCCCGTACCAATCAAAAACCATTTACCCCAGTTGATGCGGGGCGCATCGTATCGCTTCAATTGAGTAACTTCCGCCATCAGTGACCTACCACACGTCGACCAAAGCGACTTTGCAGAGTGTTGATTGTGTAGAGCAGCAGCAACGATGCGGCAAGAATGACCGAGGCAATGGCGCTCGCTGCCGGGTAATCAAACTCCTGCAAACGGATAAAAATCATCAGCGACGTCACTTCCGTTTTCCACGCAATATTACCGGCGATAAAAATGACCGCACCGAACTCACCGAGGCTACGGGTAAACGACAGCGCCACTCCCGCCATCAGCGCCGGAGAAAGCTCAGGCAGGACAACTTTACGGAAGCTCTGCCAGCGCGTAGCCCCCAGCGTTTCTGCCGCTTCTTCATATTCCGGGCCTAACTCTTCCAGCACCGGCTGTACGGTACGTACCACGAACGGAATACTGGTAAAGGCCATCGCCACCGCGATACCGAGCCAGGTATAGGTCACTTTGATGTCAAACTTCGCCAGCCATTCGCCGTACAGACCGTTTACGGAGAAAAGTGACGCCAGCGTTAAACCGGCAACGGCCGTCGGCAGTGCAAACGGTAAATCCATTAACGCGTCGAGCAGCGTGCGGCCCGGAAAACGATAGCGGGTTAAAATCCACGCCATCAGCAGGCCAAACACGCCGTTAAAAAGCGAGGCCACAAACGCCGACAGCAGCGTCACTTTATAGGCCGCTACGACCTGTGGGTTGGTGACCACTTCCCAGTACTGGGACCAGCTCATCTGCGCAAGCTGCATCACCAGCGCGCTGAGCGGCAACAACAAAATCAGGCAGACGAACAGCAGGCTGGTTCCGAGGCTTAAGGTAAACCCCGGCAGCACGCGTTTAGTCGAGAGGGCAAACATTACTTACGCCCCGCCGCCAGCAATTTGTCTAATTCACCGCCACTGGCAAAATGCGTTTTCATCACCTCAGGCCAGGAGCCGAAATGATCCTCCACGCGGAACAGCGCGGTCTGGGGGAATTTATCTTTCAGTTTGTTCATCACGTCAGGGTTGTTCACGCGATAGTAGTAATCAGTAATGATGGTCTGCGCCTGTGGGCTGTACAGGTAGTTGAGATAGGCTTTTGCCGCTTTCTCAGTGCCGTTTGCCTGCACGTTTTTATCCACCCACGCCACCGGGAACTCGGCCAGGATGTTGGTTTTCGGGATAACGACTTCAAAGCCCTGCGCTTCATACTGTTTGCGGATGTTATTCACTTCCGATTCAAAGCTAATCAGCACATCGCCCAGACCGCGTTCTGCGAAAGTCGTGGTTGCTCCGCGACCGCCGGTATCAAACACTTC
The DNA here is from genome assembly GCF_000710795.1 of Enterobacter sp. T1-1. Taxonomy (NCBI): domain Bacteria; kingdom Pseudomonadati; phylum Pseudomonadota; class Gammaproteobacteria; order Enterobacterales; family Enterobacteriaceae; genus Enterobacter; species Enterobacter sp. T1-1. Next base: position 10,731 of record NZ_JALW01000002.1, read on the forward strand.
GACGTTTTTCAGGAACTGGGTCATGAACTGCTCGGTTTTGGCTTTATCGTTACCGTCTGCTTTGTCCGCTGCACCCCACGCCGCCAGATAGGTATAACGCGCATTACCGGAAGTTTTAGGGTTCGGGAAAATCAGCTTTACGTCAGAACGAACCAGATCGCTCCAGTCGTGGATATTCTTCGGATTGCCTTTACGCACCAGGAAGCCCATGGTGGAGTAGAACGGCGAGCTGTTGTTTGGTAGACGGCTCTGCCAGTCGGCCGGGATGAGCTTGCCTTTGTCATGCAGGATCTGCACATCGGTCACCTGGTTATAGGTCACCACGTCCGCTTTCAGCCCCTGGAGGATCGCCAGCGCCTGTTTGGACGAACCGGCGTGAGACTGTTTAATGGTCAGCTTGTCGCCGTTATTGTCTTTCGCCCACTGCTGCTCAAACGGCGGGTTAAGGGCGGCAAACAGCTCGCGGGAGACGTCATATGAACTGTTCAGCAGCTCAGTCGCCTGCGCCTGTGCCACCAGCAGTAAACCTGCCAGTGCCAGGGATCCTTTTTTCAGTACAGTAACGGCCATTGCGCACCCTTATAAATGTGATGACTATCTTATTGTCATAATATTTATAACGAGGTCGAAAGGAGTAACGGTTTTATATACCGTTTGGTGATTTACAAGCAGAAAAGGGAATAAGGGTGCGGCCTGTTGCCCTCACCTCAACCCTCTCCCAAAGGGAGAGGGAGAAAGGGAATTACAGCGCCATCAGACGCTCAATGGATGGTGCGAAGTAGTAGCCGCCTGTGACCGGTTTGGTGAAGCGCAGCATAGCGTCACGCTTGCCGTCGGTATCGCCGAACATGCTCAGCAGCTGTTGCTCAATATTGTACAGACGCGCGCAGTAGGCGCAGAAATAAAGGCCATGGGTTCCGCTTGCAGTGCCATACGGCAGGCTCTGGCGAACAATCTTCAGCCCTTTACCGTCTTCCTTGAGGTCAACGCGGCTCAGGTGAGAGGTCACCGGGCGTACATCGCCGTCGATCTCTTCGTTGGCCTCTTTGGTACGGCCAATCATCATCTCCTGGTCCTGCACGCTCATGCGGTTAAGTTGCTTAAGGTTATGCTCCCAGCGCTGAACAAATACGTAGCTGCCGCCGGCGTCCACGCCATTCTTGATGACCGCCACTTCACGGCGCGTCTCTTCACCTGCCGGGTTTTCCGTCCCGTCGACAAAGCCGCTCAGGTCGCGCTCTTCCACCCAGCGGAAACCGTGGACTTCTTCCTGAACGTCAATGCTGTCACCAAACGCCGCTACCGCCGCCTGAGCAACGGAGAAGTTTACGTCGTGGCGCAGAGAGAGAATATGGATCAACACGTCGTACTGGGTTGCCGGTGCCAGGCCTTTGCCGTAAGGGATAAAGTCTTTGAGCTCTTCCGCCCCTTCGCCACCGCTCAGCTGACGCCAGACGTTATTGCCAAAGGCCACCACGGCGCCCAGATGGGCATCCGGGAATTTGGCCTGGAAGGTGGCCAGTTTATCCACAAAGACTTTGCTGGCCGCACGCAGGGCATCCACATCCCCTTTCACATTGGCTTCAATCCAAATCGCCGCGCGACAATGTTCTGGCAAAATGCCACTCTGAACCTGAGACATCGCTCCTCCTGAAATAAAGATGCCACGACAACGTGGCATTGATGGCGGGTATTATACCCGGATTTCAGCGAGACGGATTGTTCAGGCGCAAATTACTGCTGCCAGATAATTTTGCTCACTTTCCAGTTTTTCAGCGTGTCGTCAGACGGCATTAAGCCTTCAGGGCCGCTCCAGGTTCCGGTAAAGAGGTAGCTGATGTGCTGGCTGTCTGGCGCTTTACATTGCACCGCCACGCCATCGTCTGAAGGCGCGCTGGCGCAATTGCCGAAAGCCTGTTTATAGAGATCGCTAAACGGTGTACCAACCTTCACGCCGCTCGCCGTCGGGATGGCATCGTCCAGCACGGCAATACGGTTTACCGTGCCTTTATCGCCGTTAATCACCAGCGCCAGTTTGTCTCCCTTCAGCGCTTCGAAGTAACGCACGATAGTGCCGTTTTCAGTTTTCATGCCGCTGCGCAGACGATAATCGCTGCTCAGGGCCGCCTGAAGCGCGTCCTGATCCAGCGCCGTCGCGGCGGTAATGTTGCCCACGCCCTGCTCGGTCACTTCCAGCGAAGAGCCAAACCAGTTCCACGGATAAGCGGCCGACCAGTTAATAGAGGAGAGCGTTGAACAGCCGGTTAACGCCAGCGGGAGAGCGCATAAAAGTAAACGCAGCGATTTCATTGAAACGTCCTTACGTGTTAAATCAACGCTTGTTGGAGTACAGCATCGGCAAAAAGTGCCGCGTTAATCTGACTCATGCGTAAAACAGGCGCGTAAGCGGGGGTTAGTCAGCAGCCACAGCAGCGCCACGATATCGGCCACCACCAGCGCAATGCCGATGCCCGTAAGCGGTTCACCGTACCACCAGAGCACAGGCTGCCAGCAGAGCAGCGCAATCTGGGCCAGGATCAGCAGCCAGCGAAGCGCACGCCAAAGCCGTGGGATCGCCTGTCGTCGGCCGCTGCACAAAAACGTCACCACCGCCGGTACGCCCGGTAACAGGCCGAGCCAAAAGGCGTCGTGATCGGGATAAAAGAGCGTCAGTAATGTATCGCCCTGCCCGCGGGACGCGGCGGCCATGACAAACAGCACCCAGGTGCGGGCCTGCAGCAGCAGTACGCACCAGAATAAGAAAGGCAGCCTGACACGCCCCTGCGCGTCGTAATCTGCCGGGTGGATCTCAATACTCTTCATCTTCGATCAGACGCTTACCTAAGCTCAGCACGTCAGCGTGTTCATAGCCCAGACGTTCATACATGCCCAGCACCACGTCGTTATCTTCGCGCACCATGATCTGAATTTTCGGGCAACCGCGAGCGATCAGTTTTTTCTCAAGACGATTGAGCAGCGCATTGGCAATGCCGCGCCCCCGGTATTCCGGGTGAACGCCCAGATAATAAGCAGAGCCGCGATGACCGTCGTAACCGCCCATCACCGTGCCCACCACTTCGCCGTTCACTTCCGCCACCAGAAACAGACTGACGTCGTGATTCAGCTTACGCTCAATGTCCATCTCTGGATCGTTCCACGGACGCAGCAAATCGCAGCGCTCCCAAAGGGTGATCACCTCTTCGAAATCTTCCTGGCGAAAAACGCGTATCTCCATGGTATTAACCGCCTTTTCGGGTTTAAAAACAGTGATTATGGCGCGAACAGGGCATTTAGCCAATAACCGGGGAAAATCTCGCCAAAATTTGGCATAATGTCACTTTGTCACGTATTGAAATGAAAAGTAAAACAATTCTCAATAAGGACTGTCGTAACGCTAAACGCGATACGATATAACACCAGGACCGCAATTTTTACTATTCAGGCCGCATGAGCACATTCAAACCATTAAAAGCACTCACATCGCGTCGTCAGGTTCTCAAAGCGGGGCTGGCGGCCTTAACGTTAACGGGCATCGCACAGCAGGCTCAGGCAAAAGAAGAGAGCACGCTTAAAACCAGTAACGGACACAGCAAACCCAAAGCCAAAAAACCAGGCGCGAAGCGTCTGGTCATGCTCGACCCGGGTCACGGCGGCATTGATACCGGCGCCATTGGCAAAAACGGGTCAAAAGAAAAACACGTCGTGCTGGCAATTGCAAAAAATGTGCGATCGATTTTACGCAGCAACGGCATTGACGCCCGCCTGACGCGCACGGGCGACACCTTTATTCCGCTGTATGACCGCGTGGAAATTGCCCATAAGCATGGTGCCGATCTCTTTATGTCCATTCACGCGGATGGCTTTACAAACCCTTCCGCCGCGGGCGCGTCGGTGTTTGCCCTCTCCAATCGCGGCGCCAGTAGCGCCATGGCGAAATATCTCTCCGACCGTGAAAACCGTGCGGATGAAGTCGCCGGGAAGAAGGCCACCGATAAAGATCACCTGTTACAGCAGGTGCTGTTCGACCTCGTGCAGACCGATACCATCAAAAACAGTCTGACGCTGGGCTCGCATATCCTCAAACGGATTAAGCCGGTGCACCGTCTGCACAGCAAGAGCACGGAGCAGGCCGCGTTCGTGGTGCTGAAATCACCGTCGATTCCGTCCGTGCTGGTGGAGACCTCTTTCATTACTAACCCGGAAGAAGAGCGTCTGCTTGGTACCGCGGCGTTTCGTCAGAAGATCGCCAATGCCATCGCCTCCGGCATCATCAGTTACTTTAACTGGTTCGATAATCAAAAAGCGCACTCCAGGAAACGTTAATGAAACCGAATGCAAAGCGGGTAAAAACCTTCCTGCTGCAGTTGCAGGATGAGATTTGCCAGAAACTGGCCGCTGCAGATGGCGGTAATTTTCAGGAAGATAACTGGCAGCGCGAGGCCGGCGGCGGCGGGCGTAGCCGCGTGTTGCGTAACGGCGGTATTTTTGAACAGGCGGGCGTCAATTTTTCCCACGTTTACGGGGAGGCCATGCCCGCTTCTGCAACGGCGCATCGTCCTGAACTGGCAGGCCGCAGCTTCCAGGCGATGGGCGTTTCGCTGGTGGTACACCCGCACAACCCGTTTGTGCCAACCAGCCACGCCAACGTGCGTTTTTTCATTGCGGAAAAACCGGGAGCCGATCCGGTCTGGTGGTTTGGGGGCGGTTTCGACATGACCCCCTACTACGGCTTTGAAGAGGATGCCGTGCACTGGCATACGACCGCACGCGATCTCTGCCTGCCGTTTGGCGAAGACGTTTACCCGAAATACAAAAAGTGGTGCGACGACTACTTTTACCTCAAACACCGCGACGAACAACGCGGCATTGGCGGGCTGTTCTTTGACGATCTGAACACGCCTGATTTTGATACCGCGTTCAGCTTTATGCGTACGGTGGGCGAAGGCTATACCGACGCTTATCTGCCCATTGTTGAACGGCGTAAAAACACCGACTACGGCGTGCGCGAACGCGAGTTCCAGCTTTACCGTCGCGGGCGCTACGTGGAGTTTAACCTGGTATGGGATCGCGGGACGCTGTTTGGCCTGCAAACCGGCGGGCGCACGGAGTCGATTCTGATGTCAATGCCGCCGCTGGTGCGCTGGGAGTACTGCTACGAGCCAAAAGAAGGCAGCCCCGAGGCTGCCTTGAGTGAGTTTATTAAGGTTCGGGACTGGGTTTAACTGCCGGATGGCGCTGCGCTTATCCGGCCTGGTCAACCCGTAGGTCGGGTAAGCGAACGCGCCACCCGACACCACGCGCTTACAGCGGCTGCGTCTGCGCCTCAACCACCGCCAGCGCCACCATATTCACGATACGGCGTACAGACGCAATTGGCGTTAACACATGCACCGGTTTTGCCACACCCATCAGCACCGGCCCCACGGTCACCCCTTCAGAGCTCGAGACGCGCAGCAAGTTGTAGCTGATACGCGCCGCTTCCACGTTTGGCATAATCAGGATATTCGCTGAGCCTTTCAGCGGGCTGTCTGGCATACGTTCATTGCGGATGCTCTCCACCAGCGCGGCGTCGCCGTGCATCTCACCGTCAATCATCAGTTCCGGTGCGCGCTCGCGAACCAGCTCCAGCGTCTGTCGCATTTTGCAGGCCGCCGCAGATTTAGAGGAGCCGAAGTTAGAGTGCGACAGCAGCGCCACCTTCGGTTCGATACCAAAGCGACGCACGGTTTCAGCCGCCATCACGGTGATCTCCGCCAGCTCGTCCGGGGTTGGATCGTCGTTTACGTAGGTATCGGCGATAAAGGTGTTACCGCTTGGCAGCAGCAGCGCGTTCATCGCACCGGCCGTGTGCACCCCGTCGCGATAGCCGAAGATCTCCTGCACTACGCTGAAGTGCTCGTGGTAATCACCGATGGTGCCGCAGATCAGCGCATCCGCCTCGCCGCGATGAACCATGATTGCGCCAATCACCGTGGTGTTGCTGATCACCGCCCGCTGCGCCTGCTCCTGAGTGAACCCGCGACGTTTCATGATCGCGTAGTATTCGCTCCAGTACTCTTTAAAGCGCGGGTCGGATTCATTGTTGACGATCTCAAAATCAACGCCCGGTTTGATCTGCAGGCCCAGCTTCTGGATACGCATCTCGATAACGCTCGGGCGGCCAATCAGGATCGGCTTCGCCAGCCCTAAGGTGATCAGCTCCTGCGTGGCATGGAGCACGCGCGCCTCTTCCCCTTCCGCCAGCACCACCCGCTTCGCGTCGGCACGAGCCTGAGAGAAAATCGGCTTCATAAACAGGTTAGTTTTGTAGACAAACTCGGTGAGCTTATCCACGTAAGCATCGAAATCGGTTATCGGGCGCGTCGCCACGCCGGAGTCCATTGCCGCTTTCGCAACCGCTGGCGCGATTTTGACAATCAGACGCGGGTCGAACGGTTTTGGAATGATGTAGTCCGGGCCAAAGCTCAGATCCTGATCGCCATAGGCTGAAGCAACCACTTCGCTCTGCTCGGCGTGTGCCAGTTCCGCAATGGCGTGCACCGCCGCGAGCTTCATCTCTTCGTTAATGGCTGTCGCGCCTACGTCCAGCGCCCCACGGAAGATGAACGGGAAGCAGAGCACGTTGTTCACCTGGTTCGGGTAGTCGGAGCGACCGGTACAGATGATGGCATCTTCACGCACCGCTTTCGCCAGCGGCGGCAGGATTTCCGGCTCGGGGTTCGCCAGCGCCAGAATCATTGGCGCACGCGCCATCTTCTTCACCATCTCCTGGGTCAGCACTTTCGGGCCTGAACAGCCCAGGAAGATATCCGCGCCGTCAATGACATCCTCAAGCGTACGCTTGCCGTCGTCGTCCACCGCGTAGGCTGCTTTGGTTTCCGCCATGTTCGGTTCGCGGTCTTTGTAGATCACGCCTTTGGAGTCGCAAACCACAATGTTGTGTTTCTGCATCCCGAGCGCCACCAGCAGGTTCATACAGGCAATGGCCGCCGCACCCGCGCCGGAAACTACCATGCGCACGTCAGAGAGATTTTTCTCCACCACGCGCAGGCCGTTAAGAATGGCGGCGGTACTGATAATCGCCGTCCCGTGCTGGTCATCATGGAACACGGGAATGTTCATACGTTCACGCAGTTTCTGCTCAATGTAGAAACATTCCGGCGCTTTGATGTCTTCGAGGTTAATACCGCCAAAGGTCGGCTCCAGCGCCGCCACGACGTTGATGAATTTATCGGGATCGTGTTCGTCCACTTCGATATCAAACACGTCGATACCGGCGAATTTCTTGAACAGAACGCCCTTCCCTTCCATCACAGGCTTACCGGCCAGCGCACCAATGTTGCCCAGGCCCAGCACCGCCGTACCGTTAGAGATCACGGCGACCAGGTTGCCGCGCGCGGTATATTTGTAAGCGGCCAGCGGATCTTTTTCAATTTCGAGACACGGTGCCGCCACGCCCGGCGAGTAGGCCAGCGCCAGGTCGCGCTGGGTTGCCAGCGGTTTTGTCGGGGAGACCTGAATTTTACCCGGGACAGGAAACTCGTGAAAATCGAGGGCACTCTGTTTTAACTGATCGTCCATCTTGTTATTCCTTTTACGTATCGGTCAGATAGTATCGCCGCAGGCTGCCGCATAAACTTTGAAGACTGCCAAACTCTCACCATCACACATTAAAAATTGTTATCAATTTATAACAGCCATGTTACCCGTCTCAAAAGCAATGCCTCCCCCGTCTGCTATGCTTTTTTGTTAAGTCCATCATGATTTTTCCAGAAGTGTGAACTAACGCACTCGTCTAACGCTCTTATTTTCAAGGAGTCATGACTTATGAACCAACTTGACGGCATCAAACAATTCACTACCGTGGTTGCAGACAGCGGCGATATCGAGTCGATTCGGCACTACCAGCCTGAAGACGCAACCACCAACCCGTCGCTGCTGCTCAAAGCGGCAGGGCTTTCCCATTTTAGTCATCTGATTGATGACGCCATTGCCTATGGCAAACAGCGCGGCAAAACCCAGGAACAACAGGTTGCCGAAGCCAGTGACAAGCTGGCGGTTAATTTCGGTGCGGAAATTCTGAAAAGCATCCCGGGGCGCGTCTCCACCGAAGTCGACGCCCGCCTCTCTTTCGATAAAGAA